>CAIUYS010000054.1 GCA_903903365.1 uncultured Methylococcaceae bacterium | reverse complement strand
TCACAATGACGCAGTTACTTTCAGCTACGACGTTATGGCTTACGCCGACAGGGACTTTCACCCTGTTGATAAGTTGCCCTTGTGGGCGCACGAGGTCAGGCTTTGCCTGACAGTCAGGCAGAGCCTGACCTCCACAAATTAATCGATAGTCTGTTAATTCTTGGCGCGTATCCGCATCAAACTTTTTTTATCCGTGTCAATCAGTCAAATCCGTATCATCCGTGTTCTATTTCTTAACGGCTGAGTAGTTGCCAGTTTTTTGCTAACAACAACGCTTAATGCCGTTCCATTTTTCATCTTGCCATTGCCTGAAAAAATCGGCTTTGCTCAAGGGCGGATGACAGTCATGTTCAGCATCGCCTTGATGGTGCCGAGCGTAATATTTTAGATATTGCTCGTAAGCATCATCACCTGAAAGGCGACGCACCATCCGCCAGAAGATTTTGAGTCTGCCTGACATTAATCTCTCACCCAATCTTCAACCAAGCGACTGGGACTGTGCGCTGATTCTGTTAAGGGCAATACGGACTTCCCTGACAGAAAACGGGTACAAACACGTAACATATCAAAAACAATTAACCACAATAAACTGACAAAAAATACCGTCAGCCACGCATCCAGATGTAAATTAAATATCAATTGCGGGGCAATGGCCGCTTTGGCGGGTGGCAAAACTCCCGCTGCCAATTTGTCCGTCAAATCGTTGGCCGCTGAAAAGAAACCGATGCGAATATCATCGCTGGCAATTTTTTGCCAGGCTGCCGTCGTAGTAATAATGACCAACCCAATCAACGGTAACCCGGTTACCCAAGCTTGTTTTAGTTTGCCGGATTTAATCAAAATTCCCGTCGCCACGCACAATGCGATAGCCGCCAACATTTGATTGGCAATACCGAACAACGGCCATAAAATATTAACGCCGCCGTTGGGGTCTATCACACCAATGTACAGAAAATAACCCCAACCCGACACGACCAAAGCACTGGTAAGAACAACCGAAGGCAGCCACGATGTTTCGCCCATTTTGGGCCAAATATTACCAAGCATATCCTGCAACATAAATCGACCCACACGCGTTCCGGCGTCCAGGGTAGTGAGAATAAAAATGGCCTCAAACATAATGGCAAAGTGATACCACAAAGCCAGCAAACCTTCCCCAAAAGCGCTGCCAAAAATACTCGCCATACCGACCGCCAGTGAAGGTGCGCCACCGGTACGTGCAAACAGCGTCGCTTCACCCATTTGGTGCGCCAGGTTTTGCATTTGTGCTACCGTCACCGGATAACCCCAGGACGAAATTTTGGCGACGGCATCAGCGGTATCTGCACCGACAACGCCCACAGAACTGTTAATGGCAAAAAATACACCCGGATCCAGGACCGTAGCGGCTATCATCGCCATGATGGCAACAAACGATTCCAGTAACATACCGCCATAACCAATCATGCAGATGTCACGCTCATTACTGAGTAATTTGGGGGTCGTGCCTGATGCAATCAGCGCGTGAAAACCGGAAATGGCGCCGCAAGCAATGGTAATAAAGACAAACGGGAATAATTTGCCGCCAAAAATGGGTCCGGTACCATCGATAAATTGGGTGATTGCAGGCATTTTTACCACCGGTTGCAACAGGATAATAGCCACCGCCAACAAGGTGATGGTTCCCAGCTTCATGTAGGTCGATAAATAATCTCGCGGTGCCAATAATAACCAGACCGGCAAAATAGCGGCGGCCAAACCATAAGCCATAATCCACCAGGCAAGCGTCAGGCCTTCGTGATCAAAAAGCAAATGCAGGGTTTCATGTTCATCAATAAAACGACCGCCCGCCACCGATAACAATAATAAAACAACCCCCAATGCCGAAGCCTCCAATACTTGCCCAGGTCTAAAATAGCGCATGTAAACGCCCACAAACATAGCAATCGGAATGGTCGCCGATACCGTAAAAGTTGCCCACGGACTGTGCTTCATGGCATTAACCACGACCAATCCCAATACGGCAATCAGGATAATCATAATGGCAAGCGTGGCTATCAACGCTGCCGTTCCACCTAATGGCCCCAGTTCATCACGCGCCATCTGTCCCAAACTTTTGGCATTGCGTCGGGTGGATAAAAATAACGTCACCATGTCCTGCACACAACCGCCCAATACAGCACCAAACAATATCCACAACGTACCCGGTAAATAACCAAATTGCGCCGCCAATGTTGG
>CAIUYS010000053.1 GCA_903903365.1 uncultured Methylococcaceae bacterium | reverse complement strand
GCCGTCGCAAGGCTGGCGGAAATTTTTACAGCTTCCGCCATGTTTTCGGCCGCATAAACGGGCACACAATCATTCAATGCCTGTTTTATCAAGTCCGCATCCTTGCCCATTAAAACAACAATTTTTGCTTTTTCTTTTATGGCCGGCGTCAATTCATTCATATCGGCGCCTTTGGCATCACCGCCAGCAATCAGAATGACTTTGCGCTCATAACCTTGCAATGCTGCAACGCAGGCACCAATATTGGTTGCCTTTGAATCGTTTACCCAAGTAACACCGCGTATTTCTGCGACACGCTGCATGCGGTGATCCAAGCCTTTAAATGTTTTCAACGCATTACACATCACCTGTTCATCCAAGCCTACAGATGCTCCTAATGCCAATGCCGCTAATGCATTAGCGGCATTATGCCGACCTTCAAGCGGTAATTGCGCCAGTGGCAACAGACACTGTTTATTGTGCATCAGATACTCGGCATCATCTTGGTGGGCAAGGTAAAAATCAGCGTCTTTTTTTATTGAAAACGTAAACAGTCGTCTACCTGCTTCCCGCATCGCCTCAACAACAGGATCATCAATATTAATGACCATGACGCCGTCACCCCTGAAAATGCTTTGTTTTTCGTGTGCGTAGTCCGCTATATCGTTATGCCGGTCAAGATGATCGGCAGAAACATTAAGCACGGTTGCTGCGGCGGCGTTTAATGCCGTGGTTCGTTCGAGCTGAAAGCTTGAAAGTTCCAATACAAATAAGTCTGCCTCCTGCTCCAGTAATTCCAGAGCAGGTGTACCCAGATTGCCGCCTACGCCCACTTTTTTTCCAGCGCACTTGGCCATTTCCCCGACCATGGTTGTAACCGTACTTTTACCGTTTGACCCGGTAATGGCAATAATCGGTACGTTAACCGAACAGGCAAACAAATCAATATCGCTGATTATCTTTGAGCCATTGGCGACAGCTTTGACAATTGATTTTTCAGTTAGCGCAACTCCTGGACTGACCACCAAATGGGTTGCAACCTTAAAAGCTGCCTCATCAAAACCACCGGTAAAAACAGGGGTATCAGGCATCACTTCAAAAAAGGCATCTATCAACGGAGGCTTGGCGCGACTATCGGTAATGGCAAAATTAAATCCAAGTTTTTGTAAATAATGAGCAACCGAAACACCCGTATTTCCTAAACCCACCACCACAACCTTGGAGCTTTGTGGCTCCAGTGCAAAGTTCTTTTTTAACGCGTTTAAAATCGCTAAGCTATCCATTTTTATCTCAATTTTAAGGTTGCCAATCCGATCAGCACCAAGATAACGGTGATAATCCAGAAGCGCACGATAACCCTCGGTTCAGGCCATCCTTTCAATTCAAAATGATGGTGTATCGGCGCCATCCGAAACACCCTCTTTCCAGTCAATTTGAAAGAGGCAACCTGAATAATCACGGATAAGGTTTCCATTACGAAAACGCCCCCCATAATCATCAATACAATTTCTTGCCTGACCAACACCGCCAACACCCCTAAAGCGGCACCCAACGCCAATGCGCCAACATCCCCCATAAACACCATTGCGGGATAAGCGTTAAACCATAAAAAACCTAAACCGGCACCCACTAAAGCGGCACAAAAAACAATCAGTTCACCTGCGTTAGGCAGATACGGAATAGCCAAATAACTTGAAAAAGCGACATGTCCGGATAAATAAGCAAAAATACCCAAACCAGAGGCAACCATGACCGTAGGCATAATGGCCAAGCCATCCAGACCATCGGTCAAGTTGACGGCGTTACTGGTTCCAACAATAACAAAATAGGTCAGTACGATATACATCCAGCCCATATCCAGCATAAAGTCCTTAAAAAAGGGGACGATGAATTGGGTTTCTGCCGGTAAAATTGCTGTTTTATACAAAAAAATCGCAGCCGTTAAGCCTATGACTGATTGCGCCAAATACTTGGCTTTAGCCGATAAACCATCACTATTACGCTTGATCACTTTTCTATAATCATCAATAAAGCCGATAACGCCATAGCCCATGGTTACCAACAAGATGACCCATATATACCGATTACCCAGATCAGCCCACAGCAAAGTACTAATGGCAATGGCAACCAGTATTAACGTTCCACCCATCGTGGGCGTTCCTGATTTTTCGTAATGTGATTGCGGCCCTAGTTCACGGATGCTTTGCCCGATTTTTTTAGCGCTTAATTTTCTAATCATTACCGGCCCGATAACAAAAGAAATCAACAATGCGGTTAATGCACCCAAAATGGCGCGAAAGGTCAGGTAATGAAATACCCTGAAACCGCCATCAAAGGTCATTAAATAATCTGCAAAATAAAGTAACATCGTTTAATTCCTGAAATTTTCAACTAAAGCGGCGGCTACATTTTCCATGTGCTGCGCTCGTGAGCCTTTAATCAAAATAGTTTCATCGCCTTTTAATTCTTGTTTTAACACGTCAATCAAATCTTGTTGTTTTTCAAAAAAAGTAGCTCCTTTACCAAAAGCTTCCACCGTATTCTTGCTATCCTCGCCAACAGCCAATAACCTTACAACGCCGCTTGCTTTAATACACGCACCCATGTCTTCGTGCATTTTTGGGCTATCCGGGCCCAATTCACCGAAGGCACCCAATACCAGCCAAGGCTTTCCCGTAAAATTAGCCAATACATCAAGACCTGCTTTTAAAGAAGCTGAATTGGCGTTATAAGTATCATCAATAATAATATTGCCCAACCGACCCACCAAAGGCTGCAACCTACCGGTTACCGGCTTTACACTTTCCAGTCCTTGTTTAATCTGTTGCAAGTTTATTCCCAACGCCAAGCTTGCCGCAGTGGCTGCCAAGGCATTAACCACATTATGCTGACCTGCCAGTTTTAAAATAATATCAATCGTGCCCAGTGAAGTGATCAGTTTAAAGGTGGTAACAAATGTGTTATCACGAATTTCTGTTTTAATCGCTGTAGCCGTTACATCTGCACTGTCACTCAAACCAAATGACATTACACGTCTATTGACTGCGATTGCTTGCCAATAGTTAAAATAGTCGTCATCCTGATTAATAATGGCAATTCCATCTTTTTTAAGCGTCTCGATGATTTCACCTTTCGCTTTGGCAACGCCCTCAAGACTGCCGAAACCTTCTATATGCGCCGCGCCTGCATTGGTAATAATGACCACATCAGCCTGTACATAAGTACTGGTATAGGCAATTTCTCCCGCATGATTTGCACCCATCTCAATCACTGCATAGCGATGCTGCCCGTTCAGGCGCAATAACGTCAAAGGCACGCCAATGTCATTATTCAGGTTACCCTGAGTAAACAGAACCGGCGCATTAACAGCCAGTATGGCCGCAACCATTTCCTTAACGGTGGTCTTGCCGTTACTGCCCGTAATGCCGACTACCGAAAGCGTCTCGTTTTCACGCGCAGACAGTGATTGCCGCCATGCTCCAGCCAGTTTAGCCAAGGCTAACCGCGTATCATCAACGACAATATGCGAGATGTTTGGCTTAACACCGTTATGCACAATAGCCGCCATTGCTCCGGCTTTTTCCGCTTGCTCAACAAACTCATTGCCATCAAAGTTGTGTCCTTTAATGGCAATATAAAGTTGCCCCGGCTTAATGACCCGCGTGTCTATGCAGGCAGCGTTAATAGCAACATCTTCCCCGACGAGCTTCCCTTGCACGGCTTCGGCACAGTCACTCAGCATCATTTTCATTTTTATACGGCTCTCATTTTTAATGCGTCAATCACAACCTGGCTATCACTGAATGCTGTTTGCACGCCATTAATTTCCTGATAATGCTCATGGCCTTTACCTGCAATCACAATACAATCCTTTTCAGTCGCTCTTAAGAGCACGTTTTGTATTGCCTGCTCCCTGTTTTGAATGACTTCTACTTTACCGAAAGCATTTTGCTCAACAGGATGGGTACAACCCGCTAAAATGTCATTAACTATAGCCAGTCCATTTTCAAAACGCGGATTGTCATCAGTGACAATCACATGATCTGCCCACTGCTCGGCAATGCGTCCCATTTGTGGACGCTTACCCTTGTCCCGGTTGCCACCACAGCCGAATACCACCCATAAGGCGTGACTGCAATGTTTCCTCAAGCTGGATAAAACCTTATCCAGTGCATCGGGTGTATGCGCATAATCTACAAAAATCAATGGCTGTCCAGCACCACCAAATCGTTCCATACGTCCTGTAACCGGCTTTATAAACGGTAATTTTTTTACCGCCTCAACCATTGATAGCCCCATAGCCAGCATCACAGCCAGAACGGTTAGGACATTCTCGGTATTAAAATCACCATAAAGCGGTACGTTTACCCGTTGACAGTCTTCCCGCCAGCGAACGTCAAATTCAATACCATCCACTTTATGCACAATAGCGTCTGCCGTAACACATTCGCAGGAAGCTACGGCTTTTCCTTGAACGCTAATACCCCATAAAACAATACCTTCAGGTACTGCGGCAATAATCCGGTCGCTATAATCATCATCCAGATTGACCACCACAAAAGCCAAGCCAGGCTTGTTGAGTAGCGTCAATTTGGCTTGCAGATAGGCTTCCATAGTGCCGTGATAATCTAAATGATCCCGGCTAATATTGGTAAATACAGCGCCTCTAAAAGTAACGCCATTAACCCTGCCCTGCTCCAAACCATGCGATGAAACCTCCATCGCTACTGTTTTTTTGTTATCTTTGAGTAATTCAGCCAGTATCCTTTGGGTTTCCAAAGCATCAGGCGTGGTATTAAGCGTTTTACTCAACGCGCCCCACTCGCCCCAACCCAGGGTGCCGATTATTCCGCACGCATCCAGCATCTGGCTTAAAAACTGACTACACGATGTTTTACCATTAGTCCCGGTGATGCCAATCACTGCCATAGAGCAGGAAGGATTTCCATAATAACGGGCGGCTATATCGCCCAACTTCAAGCCCAAATTGTCTACCGCAATCATCGGTACCTGATTACCCGGTTCTACCAGTTGCTTACTACTCCCGGACGGGTCAAAAATAACAGCACAGGCTCCCTTATCAATAGCTTGCACAACATGAACCAAGCCATGCTGATTAGCGCCCGACAAGGCAATAAATAAATTACCCTCTACGACCTTCCTGCTATCCAAAGCCAGTCCGGTAATGAGCACATCGCCAATCGCTCCAAAACCTGACTTTGGCAATAACACCATTCCGTCCAACAGTTCTTTGAACCTAATCAATCGTATTACCGGCTTTTTTGCGTTAATAAAACGGGCATCGTTTCTTCCTGATCAGGGGCAACTTCCAATACCCTCAATGCGCCAGCCATGACTTTTGAAAATACTGGCGCTGAAACCAAGCCACCGTAGTACTGTCCCGCAGAAGGTTCATCAATCATAACAACAACAATCAAGCGCGGATCACTGGCCGGTGCCATTCCGGCAAAAACAGCAAAATAACTCTTCTCGGTATAGCCTCTGGAACCGGCTTTTTTTACAGTCCCGGTTTTACCGGCTGCAGTGTAACCGTCGACTCTGGCTTCATAAGCGGTACCATCTTTCATCAGCACGGTTTCCATCATTTTTCTGACGCTTTTGGCCGTTTTAGCTGAAAATACCCGAACGGCATCATCATCTTCTTCACGCTTCAGCAAGCTCACTGAATGCAAAATACCGTCATCTGCCAACGCCGTATAAGCTCTTGCCAACTGCAAGGCCGAACTACTCAGGCCATAACCGAAGGACATAATCGCGCGATCAAAATCACTCCATTTTTTATAATCCCGCATGGTACCACTGGCTTCACCCGGAAAACCTGAACCCGCTGAAACGCCAAAGCCAAGCTTATGGTAAACACCCCAAAAATATTTCGGCGGCATTTTCAGTGCCATCATACTAACCGCAACATTACTGGATTTTTTTAGTACGTGCGTTAAATCCAGGGTTCCGTAGTTATGCACATCTTTAACCGTATTGCGTCCGATTTGATACGTTCCCTGCGTAGCAAAAGTTGCATTAGGACTTACGTAACCACCGTCTAAAGCGGCTGCCACCACAAAAGGCTTAACCGTTGAACCCGGTTCAAATATGTCAGTAACAGCCCGATTTCTGTATAAACTTTCCTTCAAATTATTTCTGGTATTCGGATTAAACGATGGCTGATTAACGGCAGCCAGTATTTCGCCATTTTTTGCATCCAATACCACTAAAGCACCTGATTTTGCTTTATTGGCAGTAACCGCTAACTGTAACTCCCGATACGCCAGATATTGAATGCGCTGATCAATACTTAACTCAAGATTTTTTCCTGAAACAGGCTCTTTTATATTTTCTATATCTGCAATAATTCGACGCTGCCCATCCCTGATGACCCTTTTACTGCCTGAATTCCCTTTTAATAGATTTTCATAGCCGGATTCCATTCCTGCCTGCCCGATATCATCAACATTGGTAAAGCCAACGATATGCGCAGAAACCCCGCCGGTAGGGTAAAAACGTTTGAATTCGCGTTCAAAATAAACCCCTCCAAGCTTTAACTCTTTAACTTGATCACCAAGCTGCGGATTAACCCTGCGTGCAATATAAAGAAATTGTCTACGCGAATCTTCCTTAATCCATTCAGTGACTTTACCCGCCGGCAAACTCAAGAGATTTTCCATCACCCTTAACTGGTCTTCTTTTGCAAATTTAAGCTCTCGCGGATTTATCCAGATAGACTCAACAGGCGTACTAATTCCCAAAGGATCACCATTCCTGTCTTTAATCATGCCTCTGTATGCAGAAACAGAGACTTCATCAACCTGCCTCATATCGCCCTGGGCTTTAAGAAACTGTTTATTCAGGACTTGTAAATCAATTGCACGTCCGGTCAATACCAACATGCAACCCATCATAAAAACAACCAAAAATTTTCTTCTACCCGAAAAATTGTCGGTCGGTTGTTTTGCCGTGCTTCTAACTCGAAAATCTAACATTTACGGTTTTATATAAATAATTTTTTCTCTTAAAGGCATCACCAACTTCAATTGCTCGCGTGCCACTAACTCTACCCGATTTTGCTCAGCCAGCATCGTTAGCTCCAATTGCATTTGCCCCCATTCAACTTCATACTGATCCAAGGCTTTTTCCTGTTTTTGGATCTCAATAAAAATCAAACGTGAGTAGTATTTGCTATAAATAACCGCCAAAGCTGATAATAAAAGCACAATGCCTGCGACACTTAAAAGCCGGTTTATAACCACTTAAACTCTCTCAGCTACTCGCATGACTGCACTTCTGGCTCTTGGATTTTGCCTGACTTCCTGGGCATCCGCTTTCAACGCTTTACTCACTTTCTTTAAAATACCTTTGGCAATATCCACTTCCTTTATAGGTAATTTACCCGGGTTATATTTAGCCCCGGATTCATTTCTAATAAAGCGTTTAACAATCCTGTCTTCAAGCGAATGAAAAGAAATAACTACCAAGCGACCTTCCGGCATCAAGACTCGCGCGGACTGCTCTAAAACAACCTTTAATTCATCCAACTCTCCATTAATTTCAATACGTATTGCTTGAAACGTGCGGGTTGCAGGGTGCTTATGCTTCTCCCTGACGGAGACTGCATCTTCAATCAGTAACGCCAATTGCCGGGTTGTTGTAATAGGTGCTTGCACCCTTTGCTCAACTATCGCTCGCGCTATGCGTCGTGCAAACTTTTCTTCACCATACTCAAATAAAACTTTGACCAAATCTTTCTCGTCAACACTCGATAACCATTGTTCAGCCGAAACCCCCGTACTGCCGTCCATGCGCATATCCAACGGGCCGTCCCGCAAAAAGCTGAAACCCCTTTCCGGATTATCAAGCTGTGGCGACGACACACCCAAGTCCAGTAAAATACCATCGATTTTTCCGGCTAATCCTGCACTTTCAACTATATTTTCCAATTGAGAAAAACAGCTATGCTTTAATTTAAAGCGATCGTCCGCAAGCATGGCTTGCGCATAATCTGAATTTATCGCGTCCGAATCACGATCAAAAGCCAGCAATTGTCCGGTTGGACCCAGTAAATTCAGGATGCCCTGACTATGCCCACCACGTCCAAACGTACAATCGAGATAAATGCCGTCTTTTTTGATCGCCAACTGCTGCAGGGCTTCTGCATACATAACGGGCAAATGTTCCACCAACAATCTCCCGTAATTTAAAAAGATAAAGACCCTAACTCTTCCAGACCTTCATTATCATCGCCATCCAGCCATTCTTTCTCTTTGGCTGCCCAGGCACCTTCATTCCATATTTCGAACTTGTTAAGCTGACCGACCAAGACAATTTTCTTGTCAATACCGGTAAACTTCCTGAGTTTTTCCGGCAATAACAATCGGCCCTGCCCATCCATTTCGCATTCAGACGCGTTACCTATAACAAAGCGTCTTAACTTGCCGGCCATTTTATTTAAAGTCGGTAATTTACTGATTGTAAGCTCAAGTTTTTCCCATTCAGGGAGTGGATATAGCCATAAACAGCCATTCTCTCCAATGCAGCGTTCGTCTACTGCAACCGTTACCACCATTTGACGCTCACAACAATCCTGTAATTCTTCCCGGTAACGGGTTGGAATTGCAAGACGTCCTTTATCGTCTAAATTGATTGAACTGATGCCTCGAAACAAATTCCACCTCAAAAAACTCTAAAAAAACCCACTTTTTACCACTTTTTTACCACTTGGAAGCACTATAAATTCCAAACGGCTCTTAGTCAAGGATGATTTCATTTAAAGTCTTTCTTTTTTGACAATGACTTACATCACTTTTTTAATGAGGGCACACCGCACAAAACACAGCAAAATAAATTGTACGCTTTATCAGATGGTTAATTGATATTGCTAAGGTAATACTTTAAGTAATAGCCCGTAGAGTCTATTGAATTTTTTTTATGCAAAAGGGGATATTGAGGAGGGATATTGCCGCACTATTTACCCGGCAATTTTTAAAAGTTATTTTAGATACCTATTATTGGCATCTAAAAACAAAAATGACATTTATCTGGGAAAAATATCCCATATACTCCAAAGTTTAAGTGCAGCTTTTATTAATCTAAATAGAATAGAAAAAAATGGATTTATC
>CAIUYS010000052.1 GCA_903903365.1 uncultured Methylococcaceae bacterium | reverse complement strand
GAATAACCGGGTAGAGAGCCAAAAATAGCGTTTCTCGCGCTACCCATTTCAAAAAATGGCTTTTTGGGAGTCTATATTAACTTGCGCATTTTCCAGTCGGTAATTTTGCAAGTGGCTCTTATATAAAGTTATATTGAACGTGAAATAAAAAGATTACGAGTTGCTTTGTTAAGCATGTATCTTAATATCGCAGTGTATAACTTTTTTATTTCGTGTTAGCCGTGGGTGCGCATCGTGCACCATTTCCCATAACAAAGAAAGAAACTCAATGGGCTACCGGTAAAAAAATAGATTGCGGCATAAATAAATCCGTTCCATTGTTAAGGTATTAGGTGCGCGATGCGCACCCTTATCTTCCCGGGAACGTCGAGTCCCAGCTCGGCATCAGATAATCAGGTCGATTACGATATGGTGGTGACCTCGCCGAGCTGGGGCTCATCGTTCCCGGAATCGGGATTTATCAAATAAAATCTCCCTTAACCCCTCTTTGTTCAAAGAGGGGACTAAATATTTAAGAAAAAAGATGTATTTCGATAATGTCTATGACTTGATCCAGGGTCAGGTTTTCATTTTCACCGACAATATTATGGGCAGTAATGGGGTATCTCAGGTCAATTCCATAGCGTTCTGCATGTTGGCCAAAGGTGTAAATATAGGCAGAAAGGCTTGGATCAGTAAGCGTGGATAGTTCGATGGCTTGGTAGTGGGATTCTTGATTATTGAGTGCCAGTTTGTTTTCGCCGTAACGATGTACCAGTTCCAACAACAGCACCTTAAGCGGCAGCGCTTTTTTAATGGCCCAAACATTCATAGGGGTATCCAGGGTCAAACTTTCCTGATGACGACAGGCCGTGCGTAATAGTTGAGTATCAACAGACGTTGGGCTTTGTTGATTAACCACAGTGACAGTAAAAAACTCAGTAACGCGCTGCCCGCAATCCACAAGTCTGCGTATTGGCCGTTATCCGACAGCATCCAATCGGCAATGCCGGCACCTGTAAACAGGGCGATTAAGGGCATTAGATATAAGAGTAAAGAGGCGCGTAATAACAGGTTTTCATCAATGGCCACCACGACTTCGTCACCGGTTTTTAGTTGAATGTCGCAATCTACCGGTACTGATTTTTTTTTAAGAACGCTGCCGATGGCATTGGTTGTGCAGGATGCTTTTTGTTGGCAGCCGCCGCAGCCACTGGATTGTCCACTTTCGACCCAGACTTGATGGTTGTCTATTTTTACCACGACCGCTAATTCTTCTATCATAACCATACCTTTAATCGCTAAGGGTTAGATGTTTTTCGGCAAAATAAATTGTGCCATCAACTTCTTCCAGACGCAGTGCCTGCAAGCGTTGCCCAAAACAAACCGGACTTTGGCATTCACCCGTTTTTGGATCAAAGATAAAGCCGTGCATGGAGCAGCGCAGAAATTTTCCGGTTTCGTCAAAAATGGCATCCTGCTCGCAGTTTAAGGGCCGGTGCATGTGCATACAATGATTGATGTAGGCATAAACCAACTCTTCAAAAGCGAAAATAATGACCGAAACAGGCTGTTTTTTATAATCAACATGACGAATTAAAAAACGTGCTTGTTGTAGTTCATCACGCGTGCAGGCCGGTTTTTTGTTGTCGATTGCCATATTAATCCTGATTTAATCATTAGTAGTTTCGATCTGTTGGGTTACGACTACCGCCTAACTCAACCTATGAAATCTAATCCCAAGCCTTTACCAGCATTTTTAACCAAGTATCCAGTCGATCCGGTGTCAGGTCTTTTTGATTTTCCTGATCCAACGCCAAACCTACAAAATGACCATCAATGACCGCCTTGGAGGATTGGAATTTATAACCCTCGGTAGCCCATTCACCAATAATAGTGGCACCACATTGTT
>CAIUYS010000051.1 GCA_903903365.1 uncultured Methylococcaceae bacterium | reverse complement strand
GTTTTTATTGATGTTAATTTGAGAGCGCCTTGGTGGCACAAAGAGTCGGTTGAGCAGTGGCTGAGCAAAGCCAATTGGGTTAAGCTTAATCATGAAGAGTTAAGGCAATTGGCACCACCACAAAATACATTGCAAAAGACAATGCGTTTGTTTTTGGCTCAATTGGGTCTGGATGTTTTAATTGTCACTTGCGGCAGTTTGGGCGCTATGGCGCTTAATAATACCGGTGAATTTGTTGAAGTTACCCCGACTGGGAATTTGACTATAGTTGATACGGTGGGCGCTGGCGATGCTTTTTCTGCGGTGTTGTTGCTGGGAATACAGCGGGACTGGTCATTATCTGTGACAATGAAAAGAGCGCAAGACTTTGCATCTGCACTGGTCAATCAACGGGGAGCGACAGTTCAGGATTTGAGATTCTATCAAGCATTTATACATGAATGGAATCTTGATTAACTTAACAACTTAATTTTGAAGTCGCGTTGGCTTACGCTGGCACTAACCTGATTGTCAAAGATCGTTAAATTAATGCCTGGATTTTCCGCACTTTTATCCGTATTCTTGATCGGATAATGCTTTAAGATAAAGCCTCGTTTTGAAGTTTTTTAAAGAGAATGGCTGCACGCGCTTAAATGATAATTAATATTTTAACTATGAACACTGTAAAACAATTTCTTAATCCTGAAATCAAACTGCGGTTTTTCGCCTCCTTAGTGTTTTTTCTGCTGTTATTACTGCTGGCTCCTCAAGGCGCTTTTGCAGCGGACATTAAGGTTTCTGTGGATCGTAATCCGGTCAGTCTTGATGAATCTTTTCAGATTATTTTTACTGCCACTGAATCACCTGATGATGATCCTGATTTTAGCCCGTTGGAACAGGATTTTTCCATACTCAACCAAAGCAACAGCAGCAGTTCATCGTGGATTAACGGAAAATCCAGCAAGACTGTGCAATGGACGCTTAATGTGATGGCTAAACAGGCGGGCGGCTTGGTTATTCCTTCGGTTAACTTTGGCAAGGATGTTAGCCGGCCTTTGACCCTTTTGGTTACCGGTGATGCCGCCAAAAAAGCGGTTACTAATGATGAGGATTTGTTTATAGAAGTTGAGGCGACCCCTGAAAAACCCTACATACAATCCCAAGTTTTCTATACGTTACGCTTATATACCAAAGTCGATATTTCTCAAGCCAGGCTGACTGAACCTGAGCTAACAGATGCAGTAATTGAACGATTAGGTGAAGACAGCAATTATACTACCCAGGTTAACGGGGTTAATTACACGGTGACAGAAAGAAAATATGCTTTTTTCCCACAAAAAAGCGGTAAATTAACGATTAAACCGTTGGTATTAAATGCCGAAGTGCTGACCGGTAACCGCCCCGGTTTTAACGGCTTTTTTAATTCCCAGATGAGCAAAACCAAACGCGTTGAATCCAAAGCGATAACACTGGATGTAAAACCCGTGCCCGCCACGTTTACCGGCAAGCATTGGCTATCAGCGGAACAACTGGTTTTAAAGCAGGATTGGTCAGGTGATGTTACTCAAATGAAAGTGGGAGAGCCGTTGACCAGAACCTTAACATTACTGGCAAAAGGTACGACCGTCGGGCAACTTCCTGAACTGAACACCACTGATACCAATGATCAGTTAAAAGCGTATCCAGACCAACCGGTATTACAGGAACAAAAAAAAGTCGATGGATTGCTGGCTTTTAGAGAAGAAAAAATTGCCCTGATTCCCTCAAAAGCAGGTAACTATACCTTACCGGCCATAGAAATCCCTTGGTTTAATACCCAAAGCCAAAAAATGGAGGTGGCGAAAATCCCTGAAACAACATTGACCACGGTTGCAGCAGCCAATCAGCCTGTCGCTATTGAACCAGCGGTTACATCAGCCATACCACAGAACATTGAAATCAGCCCTATTATTAAAACCGAGCCGGAATCCAATCGTTGGTTATGGGTTTCTGTAGCCTTGGCTGTCGGTTGGTTAATAACTGTGCTTCTATTTTTAATTAAACGCCAAGTTAAAAAACCCGTTATTGAAGAGAATGAGGTAGAAAAAAGTTTAAAAGGATGTGTTAAGCAGTTAAAAAATGCGTGTATTAATAACGATGCAGTAGCGGCTAAAGATGCCTTGCTTGAATGGGGACGGCAAAAATTTAATGTCTCAAATCTGGGTGCCATCGCCGGATTTTGTGACGCACGCTTAAGAGACGAAATCCTGCATTTAAATCACACTTTGTACGGTAAAGAAACCGGTCAGTGGCAGGGCAAAAAACTGTTTCAGACCTTTACGGAAAATAAAGCCAGAGAAAAAATCACCACTCCCGTGGATAAAAGTTTGGAGCCGCTTTATCGATTATAGGGTTTTGTAAACTCGCATCAAATCTTAAACAGCATCACCACGAAGACACGAAGAAAGAAAAAACTTCGTGTCTTCGTGGTGAATAAAATAGTTAAGTCAGCCGTACCGGTAATATGTCAATCTTCCGCTTTCAGCAGTTTTCGGTAATCCAGAAACAATCAGCCATGAAAGTCTGCACGGACACGGTTTTATTTGGTGCTATGGCACCCGTTACCAAGGGTGATCGGGTTTTGGATATTGGTGCTGGGACTGGCGTACTGTCTTTAATGGCGGCTCAATTGGGAGCGGAGCAAGTGACGGCGGTAGAGTTAACGCAGCCAAGCTATGAAGAAGCCCAACTAAATTTCGGCAATAGTCCCTGGGCTGATCGTCTTGAGGCAGTGCATCAGGATATCCAAGGTTTTGCCGGTTCAGTTGCCCATCAATATGACCTTGTTATTTGTAATCCACCCTTCTTTGAGAATCACAGCAAGACAACAGAATCACTTAGAAAAGTCGCCAGACATAACGATGAATTGCCTTTTGCTGATTTAATTAAAAGTGCCGATCAATTAGTGTCCAGTCAGGGCTTGTTTTATCTGTTGCTGCCTGTCCATGCGGTAGAAAAATTTACTGAAGCTGCTTTAGTCGCTGGCTTTTATTTAAGCAAGCAAACAGATTTTCGTGGCTACGTTCATAATAACGCCAAAGTGTCTGCGCTGACTTTTAACCGCACAGACGTTGTTTTTTCGAGGGCATTAATGACTATTTACGAATCCCATCGGGTGTATTCGCAAGACAGCGAACATTACCTGTCGCCTTTTCTATTGCGATTTTCTTCCCGGCCAACAGTTTAAAACTGAAGCGTGACGGAGCTTACAACCCCGTCACTCACGTTTTTAAAGCTATTGAAGCCTTCAAACGTTTCGGTCGGGCTTACAAACTCCGACCGACATTGGATAGTGGCAACTCCAATTCGGTGTATGGCGCTTCGCTTATACACCCTACGCGCTTGAGGAGTTTTAATATTACTGCAATAAAAATGTTATTGTGAAATTAAATAAACTAAAGTACTATAAATTTTAAAGCTTCCTGAAGAAAAAGTAACAAATTGTATTAATGAAAAAAAATTAGATTGGGAGACAAAAAATAAGAAATTAAGGGGTGAATATAAATATGCTCAGGAGTCGTTGGAAAGTTATCGAGTTAGCTTTAGAATTCATAAAGCAGCAATGGAAATGCATATATTGGCTCTTGAGGCTGGGAAAAAAGACACCAAAGAAGAAGAAAATGATTTCAATGAGAATATTAAAACCCTACCTGCTAAAGAAGCTAAATATGAAAAAGCTTCTAATGATCTAAATATTGTTAAAAAAGAATACAATCTATTTCAAAAAGGATCTTTCATCGCTGATTGTGTTACAACTGATATCATCGCTAAAGCAACTACGAATGCAGATGGTCAGTTTTCAATGATAGTACCAAATCAAAAAATGGCTTTATTTGCTTCTAGTAGTAGAAATGTTCTGGGCGATACAGAGGATTATTATTGGCTTATTTGGGTAGATAAAGAAGAAAAGCACATCATGTTTTCTAATAACAATACATACGAAACCCAATGCCCTACTTGCATTGTAAAATTAACTAATTAGACTGAATTAACAACTATAAATACTAATATCATGAATAGTAAAAGAATAGTTTTATTAGCGGCTGCCTGCTTCACAGTAATTTTTAGTGGCTGTAGCTCAATGATAGATAATGCGGTAAGGTTGGAAATAGAACCATCCGAACAGACTATCGAGTTTATCGATACATGGGAAATTGATAAGAATAAAATTTATGACAGTACCTTATCATGGGCAACACAAACATATAACTCATCTATAAATGTGATAGACATGAAAGATCGTGATGCAGGTCTTGTGTCAATTCATGCTATTTTCGATGTACCCGTAAGCTCTGTACTTCTTCCATGCAACTATTCGCTGCAAATTAGAGTGAAAGATAAAAAAACAAAAATGACATTTGTAATTCATGAGATGGCAACTCAACTATCAGGTACTTACCCACCAAAAAATAGTATGGAAAGTGTGCGTACTTATTTTAGAAATATCCATAATACATATTTTTCTGCCATCAAAAATCAAACAAGAGCAGATGATTTTTAAATTTTAGCTCATAGTCCTGTAGGTTGCAGTGAGGCAAGGAATCAAAATAATACGAAGCATGAAATGTTGGAGTTTGTTTCCTCACCCAAGCCTACGAGCTGATCCCCATTTTGCAACTCAATTAATAGCGACGCCATTAAGTAATTAACCATGAAAGATATTTATATTTTTAGAGATGGGGAAGTAATTCCAGCAAAAATTGAACGACTATTTAAAACTCATGGGCCTTATACCCTAGAGGGAAAAAGATTAGATTTATTATCTAAGGTTCAAGTTGTAGTTGATTCCAGCTCATCATCAACTAGCGAATTAGGAACAAGTACTAGCAATGCTAAAACAGGAAATATGTTGGGACGTGCAATTGTTGGTGGTGTTTTAACTGGAGGAGTTGGAGCAGTTATAGGCGGTCTTTCCGGTGCGCGGGAGTCAATTATAAATTCAGTAACGTCAGAAAGTATCAATACACAATTAACAACTGAACTTATTTTTGAGGATAGAAGTACCTTATATTTACTAATTAACAATTTGGAATCATTTCATTGGCTTTTAGGGTTTTCTAATCAAGAAGCTTGGAGTGAAGAAAAGCTAAGCATTGAAAAGAATAAAGCCTTAAATGCAAAGTTTGAACTACAGCTAAATGATGCGCATGAAGAAGCTATCGAAAAAGTAGGTTATCCAAGGCATAGTAATAAGGAGGTTATTAAGAAAGCAGAAATCGACATCTTAAATACTACATTTGAGATATTGAAAAATACACCTGATATAGAAAAAAAACTAGATTACATAGAATTTTTAAATACTTATCGCAATATCTATCCTGAAAAAATTATCGAGTCTAACAATAATTCTGTTGATTACAGCGATAAATATAAATTTTCAACTATATTTTTTTTAGCGATATCTGTTCTTTTGGTACTAATTTTAATATTTTCAATATCATCTTTTTTTATATCAGATGATGGCCAAGGCGATATAGCTCTTGAAAAAGAAACGATAGAATATTTTAATCAGAATTCATCTCAAATAATCCATCAAGTTAAAGAGCATTTAGACTCAGGCCGCTTAAAAGAAGCGGAAGCATTATCTTCTAAATATCTAATAGCTAAAAATCAAGAGCTTATTAATCTAAATATTAAGATTAATTATAAGATTTCCGCAGCTCAAAAAAATAATTCAGTTGAGTCGGCAGAGGTAAACACAAAGCTAACCAATAAAGAAAATATTATTAATGTTATACCAACTAAGACTGATTTAAAGGAAAGAATCACTAAAGAAGAATTAGATGTTAGAAATGACATAATTTACTTACCTAATGAGGATAAGCCATTTACAGGAGTATATGAAACATATTATCCAAATGGAAATAAAAAAGGTGCATCTCATATTAAAGACGGTAAATTCAATGGCCTAATGACATTATGGGATGAAAATGGATTGCATAAAAGTGAAAAATACATTAAAGATGGTTTAGAGGCTCCTGTTAATAAAGTGCAACCGCAAGAAGAAATCATTACTAAACAAGGAGGTTTTGGCTTATTTAATACAGAAGCTGAAATGGTAAAAAATAGATTGAGTTGCCCTAATTCAGTTGATTCTGATATTACACCAGCATTAGATGCAGATACTGGTGCCTTATATGGATGCATCCAAGGAAAAATGGAAACCGTCAAGTGGTTTATTAATGAAGTTCCAAATTCTAATCATATCAGTAACGTAAAGTTTTTATGGAATGATTGGTACAAAGATATGGGTTATGGATTACATTCAGATAAGCAAGAAGCTAAAACAGCATTAAAACTACTTATACAGCTTTATGCCCCAGAAAAAGAAAAGGAATTGAATAAGATATTTTTCGGAAATAAATCAATAACCATTAACTCAAGTAAATTTATTATAAAGTATACTTATAGCCATGGGCCAGCAATTGATGAACGAATGATTATAGTAACTGAAAATGAAGCTATACAAAATATTTCATCACCAGTTACTGAAATTAAATCTTTGTCAGAGCCTATCAAAAATATTACAGGCCTTCAATGGCAATACACCCAAGCAGAAGATAAAATGAGTGGTGGGACTACCTATCATGCTGCTGTTTTAAGCACAAATACAGTAAATTTCGATTTTCCTTACAGTGGCTCACAAAATGCAACGTTACGCCTTAGGTCTGACCCTAAGTCAGGAAAAAACCTCATGTTCAGTATAGAAAGTGGACAGATTCTTTGTACCGCTTATGATGGCTGCTCAGTACTTGTTAGATTCGATAATGAGAAACCTACTAATTATTCAGCAACGGCTGCTGCTGATAACAGCACAGAGACTATTTTCATAGATAATTATAATAAGTTTGTAGAAAAAATGCTTAAAGCTCAGCGAGTACGTTTATCTATAAATATTTATCAGCAAGGTGCGCCAGTATTTGAGTTTGATGTTAGTTACTTTGATAAAAATCAGTATAAACCAAAGAAATAATATCTTTTATCAAAATTATGAATACAATAAATTCGCTTGATACTCAGTTATTTCTAACTTTACTCTGACCCCAGTTATTTGCCGGTTTAAGTTGATAGTCAAGAGTAGGATGGGTAGAGCAGCGCGAAACCCATCGCATAAGGAATTGGTTATGATGGGTTTCGGCTATCGCCTCTACCCATCGCGCTGGAGTAAGGTGTCTTAACTCTATGTTTAAAATAATGTTTTTTTAAAACAGAAGGCGTGTTATGAATTTACAAAATAAATACTTTACCCTAAGAAAAGGTCAT
>CAIUYS010000050.1 GCA_903903365.1 uncultured Methylococcaceae bacterium | reverse complement strand
TATCTATGCTGGTGGCTTTGTCACTGTTTACCATTATGACTCTTGATTTCCCGTTTACCGGATCGGTCACGATTTCACAGGATACCTTTAGAGCCGTGTTGGTACATTTTAAGCTTTGAACCTACGTTTTATAGGGTTGGCGGCGCTTTTTATGTTTTCATATTAATTGAATGGTAACGATTCAGCCGATGCTTGTTTCGATCATAGAACACCGATTGGACGGATTGCAACGAATTTTTCTTTTTAGCCGAAAAGATAGCTAACGTATTTATGGGTATTACTTTGTATGAGATGGAGGAATTTATTTTATCCGTGTCTATCAGTCAAATCCGTCTAATCTGTGTTCTATTTTTAACGGCGGAGTGTTTATATTTAATAGGTAAAACTTATGCAATCCTACTCCAAAAATATTAAACGACTACTGCGTGAATATATCGTAAAAGCTTATGATCAAGAGTTACATCGTGAGCTGGTAAAGCTGGATCTGAGTTTTTCAGAATGGCGTGATGGCAAGATAGATAGCGATGAGCTTAATTATCGAATCCATCAATACCACTCAGGTGCTTCACGCGATTTATACAAAAAATACAATAACTCATACGATGATACGAACGTAGCTTACGCCATTGTAACCGGCATACTGAATCGGGATGAAATACCGGCGGAATTGTTGGAAGCGATCGCCGGTTTATTGGAATTCTTTCAATCGGTTAAAGATGAAGGTGAGTTAAACGCGTCCGGTGAATAACGTTGTAAACCACTGAGCTTAAGGCGGCATGTCTATCAATAATCTGAAAGTGTTTTGGGTGGAATAGCGGCTCTTAACGCATTTAAAACCGCGAGGACATCAATGATTTCTTGGGTAACAGCGCCGGCTACTGGTGAAAGATAACCTAATCCGGCAAATACCATACCGATCAAACTTAGCGCCATGCCGCCGACTGCGCTTTGCAGGGCAATTTTACGCATCCGTTCACCAATATGAAAAAGTTCATCCACTTTTAACAATGAGCTGTCCATGATGACTGCATCTGCGGATTCACCGGTAATATCACTGTTTTGACCAAATGCTATGCCGATGGTCGCAGCCGTTAGCGAGGGCGCATCGTTGATGCCATCACCCAGATAAATGGTTTTTGCCATAAGGGTTTCTTGGCGTACTATTTCCAGTTTTTGTTCAGGACTTTGACTAAAGTAAACATGCTCAATACCGACTTGTTCGGCTAGGTAACGGACTTCGGATTCTCTGTCACCGGACACCAGCATCACCCGCTCAAACAAGTGATTAGGTTGTAAATGATTAATAAATGATGAGCTGTCAGTACGCACTTCATCGTGAAATTGCAGCGTTCCTGCATAGAGATCATCAATCAATACCACACATTCCAAGCCTCCCGTGAGAGGGGGTAATTCTTCAATACTGGCAGCGTTTGTTTCTGTAAAGTTTTTACGGCTGGTAATTTGTACCTGTCTGCCTTGGACATTACCGGTTAGGCCTTTACCGGGTAATTCGGCGATACGGGTCACACTTAATAAGGCTAGTCCGGCTTTTTCTGCGGCTTTAATAATCGCGCTGGATAGTGGATGTTTGGAATAACGCTCCAGACTGGCAATTAACGCTAACACCTCTTGTTCATTCTGGTTTTTTGCCGGAATCAATGCCGTCAGCGAGGGACGGCCATAAGTCAGGGTGCCGGTTTTATCAAAAATTGCGGTTCGACAGGTGCCAATGGTTTCCAGTATGGCCGGATTTTTGATGATAATTTCCCGCCGCGCCGCCAGCGAAATTGAGCTGATAATGGTGACGGGTATGCCTATTAGCAAAGGGCAGGGCGTGGCAACAACCAGCACAGCCAGAAAACGAATGACATCGTCGCTTATCATCCAGGCAGTCAGTGCAATGATGATGGCTAACGGTGTATATAATGCGCCTAGTTGGTCGCCCAGTCGTCTGATGTTGGGGCGATATTGCTCCGAAGAGCGCATGACTTCCATGATTTTGGCGTAGCGGGAATCAGCAGAGAGCTTGTCGGCACGAATCGTTAGCGCGGAATCACCATTAATTGCGCCGGAGATAACCACAGAACCGGTTGTTTTTGACATCATGTAAGGTTCGCCAGTTAAATAGGATTCATCCATTGTGCCGGAGCCTTCCAGTACCGTGCCATCAACCGGGCAAATTTCATGAGGCAATATTAATAAGGTATCACCGATAATAACCTGCTCGGTGGTAATATCGGTTAAGGCCTCCGCTGATTTTCTATGCGCCACTGACGGCATACGCTTGGCTAATGCCTCAAGCACGGAAGAGGCTTTGCGCACGGCATAGGTTTCCAGGGCTGCACCCCCTGAAAGCATTAATACCACGAGACTTCCTGCCAGATATTCATCCAGAATAACGGCGGTAATAATAGATAGTCCTGCCAGCAAATCGGCACCAAAATCACCCCGAAATAATTTTACAATCAGTTGATAAACCAATGGCAACCCACCCAACGCCAAAACGGCAAGCAGGGGCAGTTGCACCAGCGTCGTTGAAAAGCTGGTTTGTCCTTGGTAAAGGTGGGCAATTGCTGAAGTTAAGGCGGCATTAACGTTCAGGGTATAGCTTTCATGGCCGGTATCAAGGGCGTACCGCAGCACCAGATAGCCACTGATGCCGAGGATGCTCATAATGGCAATGCTGTTTTCGTAGTTTGAAGTGGTAGCCGATTGCCGGGTTTTATCCGTGTTAGTCATTTATTTCTGTGTTGGTAGTACTAAAATGAGGATTTTGAAAGATATTCTGAAGTCATTGAAACGGAAAGGAATTCTGATTTCCAAATTGCTATTACCAAAGAGACGTTTTCCAACTTTACAAAATGGGAACTTAATTGATAATATACAACCCCTAAGGGAAATGTT
>CAIUYS010000049.1 GCA_903903365.1 uncultured Methylococcaceae bacterium | reverse complement strand
GCGGTATCACGCCGTAACGAAATGATTTCTTCGCGCAGGGAACTGCGGTCTTTATTTTCATTGTCGTAAACCGTTTCTATGCGTTGTTTAAACTCGCCTAACTGCTCGCGTAATGGCCTAACAATATGATCCAGACTGGTTTTATTGTGCTCGGTAAATTGGCGGTTACGTTCATCGAAAATTTTACCGGCTAAAGTCTCAAACTGGTTGTTAAGCCGAATCTCTGCATCTTTTAACAGATTCAATTTTTCTTCCGCGTTTTTTACCTGCTCGGACATGCGCGTTTGCAATTCGGCATTTTTGGTTTTGGACTCTACATAGAGTTGTTGCAACTGCCTGAATTCAGAGTCCTTGTTTTGAAACTGCTTGAGCTTTTCATCAGATACGGCAAGGTCGGTTAAGAGTTTGGCAATAGCGGCTTTGTCCTGGCCATTGAGCAGGCGCATTAATAATGCACCTGCCAACAAACCACACAAACCAACCAACAGGGGAGACAGGTTGTTTATAAAATCCATTTTCCAACCGGCTTATAAATGCTTAAAGATGGCTTCAGCACTATCCAGGGTTTTTTCCAGATCATTATCAGTATGAGCCGCTGAAACAAAACCCGCTTCAAACGCCGACGGAGCCAGATAAACACCGGCCTCCAGCATGGCATGAAAAAAGCGTTTAAATAAAACCTGATCACAGTGCATAACCTGGGCAAAGCTCGTCACTTTCGGTTCTGCGCTAAAAAACAAGCCAAACATACCTCCAACATGATTGGTGGTTAAAGCAATGCCGGCCTGATGAGCTCGCTCTTTTAAACCGGTGGTTAGTTTTTCGGTTTTTGCAGACAAGGCTTTATAAAAGCCGGGTTGGGCGATTAATTCCAGTGTTTTTAGTCCGGCCGCCATGGCAACAGGATTACCGGATAAAGTACCGGCCTGATAAACCGGCCCCAGCGGTGCAAGATGTTCCATAATTTTACGTTGTCCGCCAAAAGCACCGACCGGCATACCGCCGCCAATAATTTTACCCAACGTGGTTAAATCGGGTTTGATGCCATAAACCCCTTGCGCACCTTGCAGGCCAACCCTAAACCCGGTCATCACTTCATCAAAAATCAATACACTGCCGTAGTCGTCGCAGACTTGACGCAGCGTTTCCAGAAAACCGGGTGTCGGTGGAATGCAGTTCATATTACCGGCGACGGGTTCAACAATAATACAGGCGATTTGTTCACCGATCTCGGCAAACAAGGCGTTAACCGACTCGCTATCGTTATAGGTTAAGGTCAGTGTATCGGCGGCAACCGAGGCAGGTACGCCCGGTGAACTGGGCACGCCAAAAGTTAAAGCTCCTGAACCGGCTTTAACCAATAAGGAATCGGAATGGCCGTGATAACAGCCTTCAAATTTAACGATTTTATCACGGGCCGTATAACCTCTGGCTAAACGAATGGCGCTCATGGTGGCTTCCGTGCCGGAACTAACCATTCTGACCAGCTCAATGGAAGGCATTAACTCACAAACCCGCTGCGCCATTAATGTTTCAATTTCTGTCGGTGCGCCAAAACTCAGGCCGTTGTCAGCGGCTTTTTTAACAGCAGCAATCACCTCAGGATGTGCATGACCTAAAATCATCGGCCCCCAAGAACCCACATAATCAATATAACGACTGCCCGAACTGTCATAGATATAAGCGCCGCTGGCATGGTCAATAAAAACCGGTGTGCCGCCTACACCACTAAAAGAACGTACTGGCGAATTAACGCCACCTGGAATAACTTTTTTTGCGTCAGAAAATAAAACAGTTGCTTCGGTCATAATGGCTTTTTAAGGTTACAATGAATGGCGTAAAGAATAGGGTAACTTTATCATGATTGAAAGCGATCAATGCGTTCATTATAAAAAAGTTGCAACCTGTTTCTACTTAATCAAATTACGGAATGGTTTATGAAATCAAGAGATAGACGAAGAGGGCTGGTTGTGGTTAATACCGGCGAGGGTAAAGGCAAATCTTCCAGTGCCTTAGGCATGGTTTTTCGTGCGGCCGGCTGGGACATGAAAGTCTGTGTTATCCAGTATATTAAAGGGCAATGGCAAACGGGCGAACAAAAAGCCGCAGAACGTTTTGATAATATTGAATGGCATTCATTGGGCGACGGCTTTACTTGGGACACCAAAAATCCTGAACAGGATATTAAAACCAGTCGGGAAATATGGGAGCTTAGCAAACAGAAAATACTTTCCGAAGAGTTTGATGTCGTTTTGCTGGACGAAATTAATTATTGTTGTGGCTATGAGTGGATTTCCGGTCAGGAAATTGCAGATTTTATTCGCAATGAAAAACCATCCTGGCTGCATTTAATTATGACCGGCCGTAATGCGGCACCGGAAGTGATAGAAATTGCGGATACAGTCACCGAAATGACTATGATAAAACATGCGTTTCAGCAGGGAATTAAAGCCGAACAAGGCATTGAATTTTAATTTTATTGTCGCAAAGTTGAAATTAATGAGGTTGTAGGGGCGGCTTTATCTACGGTTTTTACGCTGTTAAAGTCGCCGCTACAACGATCTATTTATGTTTGGCAATCATCGCAACTTATTGTATAAGGCAATGATTTAAAATTTTTGTACTCATACAACCAACAGATTACTGTCATTTTTTATTGAGAAACGTACTTATGGAAACTTACTTACCTATTATTAAAACCCTTCTTTCTGAATGGACTCTACTGACGTTTGCCAATCCTGTTTACGCCGGGGCATTGGCAGTAGTTGTCTGGTTGCTGACCGCCAGTATTTATAGCATTAAGATTGCCTCCTTAAAGAAAAAGAACATCGCCAGCGAAAAAGCGCGTATTGAAATGCAAGATAAACTCAATGCCGAGCTTAATGCCGCACAACAACAAATGCAGCAAATGCAAGGCGAATTAGCGGCTAATACCGAGCAAATGCAAAAAGACCGGCAGTTGGCTCAAAATGAAGCTGAGCGAGCTGTTAAAGCTGAAGAGCAGCTTTCTCTGCGCAATAAGCAGATTGCCGATATTATTCAAAACCTGGCAACCATTTTTGATCTGGGCGAGCGCCCGTTACCGGTAATGGGTGACCTAAAGGCTGAAGATTTGTGGCAACAACACCATAGAGTTATTAACCTGTTAACAACACGTCTGCGTATTGAACAGCAAGCCAAATCGCAGCTGCAACAATCTTATCAGGACGAAACGGTAAAACGGCTTGAGAAAGAAGCATTAATTGAATCATTGCAAGCAACCCTGGCCGCTCAAACCAGTCAGCTTGCCAAGCTGGAACAAACGCTTGAAGAGCAAAAATCCACGCTGCTACAGCAGCAGGAGCAAGCGCAACAGATTTTATCTCAAACCTTGGAAAAACACCTCTCTGAATTGGCGCGTCTTACAGAACTGGAACAACAAGCGCTGGATTTGGTTAATACCCGGCAACAGATAGCGCAACTGGAAGAAAAGTTAACAGCTAAAGAGGCTCCGATTAGCCAACTGGAGCAGGCCAAGCCAGTCGAACCCGTTAAAGTACAAGCACAGCCACAGCCAGCACTGATAAAGCCGGCTGAACAAGAAACACCGATTGAATTAAAACAGACACCTCAAGAAATCCCGCCAGCAGCAGCACCCGCACCCGCAGTTATCGAGCAACCGCCAGTGGTTTCTGTTAAAGAAAAAATGGGTGGAGTAACAGGGAAACTTAAAAACCTGTTTGGAAAAACAGGTCAAGAAGCATTGGTAGCCGCGCCTGAAGTTGCTGAAATAAAGCAGGATAAACCAGAGATTCAGCCAGCGCCTTTGGTAGTCGAGCAACCATCAGTGAAAGCTGAACAACCAGCAGTGACTGTCGCTAAAGCCCAATTGGGAAAACTTAAAAACCTGTTTGGTAAAACGAGCCAAGAACCAATTAAGGCCGCACCCGAAGTTGCTGAAATAAAACAGAATAAACCGGAAATTCAGCCTGCGCCTTTGGTCGTCGAACAACCGCCAGTAGCAGCTGAAAAACTATCAATGACTGCCGCTAAAGGCCAATTTGGAAAACTTACAAATCTGTTTGGAAAAAAGAGCCCGGAACCCATTAAGGCCGCACCTGAAGTTGTTGAAATAAAACCAGTTGAGGAAAAAACTCAGCCAGCGCCAGTGACCGTAGAAAAGTTGCCGTTGAGTGCTGGTAGAAATTTATTTAGAAATAAAAAATATTTCTTTGGTGACATAGATCAGCTGCCGGAAGAACCAAAACAGGATGAGGTCAAAATTCAGCCTACTCCGGAGTTACAACTGCCAGTGAGTCCGGCTAAAAGTCAACTGACTAAACTTAAAAGCCTGTTTGGTAAGTCCAAGTAACCGCTAAGACAGTACGCAGAAAATACCCCAGGATCTGCTGCGTCACTGCCCACAGTTAAGTAAAATTTGTTTAAAAGCGGAGTGTAACCGCTTCAGCTGTTGCCTGTAAAACAGCTAAAGCTGTTTTACTCAAGCATTACGATGCTTGGGAATGCGCATGAAATAACTTAGGTATTTTGCTCCCTCTCCCTTGGGGAGAGGGGTGAGGGGATATAAATGGCCAAGTTATTTCATGAGTGATCCTCTGTTTCATCGGGCTTGCTAATTGATATATTATTTATATTAAATAAATGCAACAATGGTCGGTTATTTATACCCGCAAGATTCAAGGTTAAAGTCCATAGTGTGATTGATCAAATAAATGCAATTTTGCCGCAGACCCAATGCAGACAATGCGGCTTTCAGGGGTGTCGTCCTTATGCTGAAGCAATAGCATCAGGAACGGCGGACATTAATCAATGTCCGCCGGGTGGTGATGAGGGCATTATCGCGTTGGCGTATTTGTTAAACGTTGACCCCAAACCCCTTAATCCACAATTTGGCCTGCACAAGCCTAAAAGTGTGGCGTTTATAATTGAGAAAGACTGTATCGGTTGCGTTAAATGTATCGCCGCTTGTCCAGTTGATGCCATTTTGGGTGCGGCAAAATTTATGCATACCGTTATTGCTTCGGAATGCACCGGCTGTGAGCTTTGTATTGCGCCCTGTCCGGTAGACTGTATTATTATGAAGCCACTCCCAGTGTCCATAGATAAAGAGCCGTCAGTTATCCAGGCGCAAAAAAACACCAAGGCTCAACTGGCAAAGCGCCGTTATGAGGTGCGTTGTTTGCGAAAAGAAAATGAAAGTATTGAAAAAGCCGAGCGTGCAAAACAAAAAAGGGCTGAATTGGTAAAGATCCAATTAGAAAGTAAAGCAATGTAAGCGGCATCCGGCGTTTAAATTTTTGTTCAAACTCTCGGCGTCCGCATCAAGGCAAAGAACAATAACTTTTTCGTAGGGGGTAGGGCTTTACGCCTGTCCTTTAATGCCAAGATGTTATCAGGGCAACCGCAATGGATTGCCTCTACAGAACACGGATATCGTTACCTAAAAGCAACCGCCTTAGGGGAATCGGGGCGGTTTTTTTATGCCCCATTGTTTGATAGCGTAAAGAAATTGAGCCGATTTTTACTCGCTCCCAAGCTCCCGCTTAGGAACGAGCGCAGTTGATACGTGCAGTGGGAACCAGGAAAAATGTCATGGGTTGCAAGTTATGAATCGTCGTGTTTTCGTGGTAAAAATTGATGGTTATGTTTAACGATTAATGTGCAGAACTTCTACGGTATTCCAGATACCATCAATAAAGTCAGCTTCCATTTCAGGCATGCCGTCCTGTATCCATTTAACCAACACTTTTGCGATATTGGGGTAAGTGATCTGGATGGCGCGATCATCATGCAGCCAGCGCTCAATAACCGAGCTATCCATATCATGCATAGTTTCACCATAACCCAGCTGTTTTAGGGCGGCTGCATTGGATATTTGTTCCATTTGTGCATGTAGCGGTTTGGCCAGGATTTTTTTGCCTAGCTGTAAGGCTTCACTGGCCAACTCAAATCCGGCATTGCTGATAATCCCGGCGCTATCATATAAATCTTTCTGAAATTCTGCACGCGAAAGAGGATGGCATTCGATGTGGTCGAATGCTGATGGAATCACGTCAGGTGCATAAATATGAAACTCAAAGTTTTTAAACGGTGATAAAAGCTTAATAACTTCTTGTTGGTCTTCGAAGGGAAGATACACCACGATTTTATTTTTGATAATGCTTTTAGGTGTTGCCGGCGTATCAATGATAGGCGGCAAAATCGGTTGGCCAAAGTGATGCCAGTGCAAGCCTATGCCTCTATCAGCCGGGGCAAAATATTTCATGACTTGATTGGCGATTGGATCGGAACCTGCTCGGGGGATAGCATGGTTAAATGCGTATTGATGACCGATGCCTAAAACCGGCTTTTTTTGGTTTTTTGCGGCCCACGCAGTTACCGGTTCAAAGTCGCTGATAACTAAATCATAGCCACTTAAATCCAAGGCTTTTAAGTCTTTAATAAAGGTAATAGGCTTGGCTTCGAAAGCTGTTTTTAGATAATTCACCTGACCTTTATCGGTATTAAAGGTTAGGCCGGTACGCAATTGATAGCCGTTAAAAATATCCATATCAAAATATTTATCAGCCGGGCGCCCGGTAAATTGAAAGGTCACATCAATCCCGGCGGCATAGAGTTCTTTTGCCATGACTCTTGCGCGTGTTATGTGGCCGTTTCCGGTTCCTTGTACTCCATAAAAAATTTTCATAATTGTCCCAAGCTAAAGAGTGCAGTGCTAATGCCTAAAATAATACCAACCAAAATATCGGTCGGAAAATGTACGCCCAGAACCACCCGGGAACAGCCGACCAAGGTTGCCCAACCATAAAGAGGTATTATTAACGGTGGAAAATAATAGCCGAGCAAGGTCGCCATCATGAAGGCGGCTGAGGTATGTCCTGAGGGAAAACTGAATTGGTCTGACGGAGTAATAATGCTGCGGAAGTTTATTAAGGCGGCCTGGGGGCGGTTACGTTTCAGGCTGTTTTTTAGTACAAAATAAACGGGTCTTTCTATTAAAAAAGCCAGCAATACGGCTTGTAGACGTGGGCTTTCAAGCCCTTCATGCCAAAATAAAGTGCCTGCCACCAACACATAGAGCGAGCCATCACCGGTTTTTGACAGGTAACGACTTACCTTGGTTAAGGCGCTGTGCATTCTGGTATTAATCAACCAGGTGAACATGAAAACGTCGTATTTATGGATGGAGTAGAGCAGCTTCATTTTTTTATCCCTAATAAAGAATAGTTCTGTAAAAGTCGCCAACGCACTATTACAGTGATGAAAATCATGGATTTTCGGTTGTGTATTTTTCTCGGGTTTTCAGGACAAAGAGTAAAGCTCTTTTGTGACAAAAAAATGAATGTTTGTTTAAGATTCTGTGACAATGCGGTTTAATTTTCATTTCAGGATGAAGCCGCAAGACTTAACCTTGATAGAAACAAGTTATGATTTTGGGTTGGTGTGTTAAAATAAGCCAATATTTACAAATGGATGCAGCTTTATGCAGCAATTAATCAGCGAATCCAGTGGGTGTGCAACCTTGTTGTTTAAGGCGACAGTATCAAGACTGACAAAACAGATTTTATACAAGGAGGCTAAAAACCTTGATGAAATCAGTGAGTTTTTGTCTTAGCTACGTATTATTTTTCTCTGGAGCTATTCAATGGCCTCTAGTATTATTACCGTTCTCGATTAATCTTCAGGTGAAATGTGGCTGAATCAACAAGCACGTTGTCCAAAAAAATAGCGATGGGTTCGCTACTTATCGCGGTGGTGGGCTGTAGTTTTTTAATTTACTCCCTACCGCTAAAAGACGTGCTTAACCAGAGTCATCAAATTAAATTGTGGTTGGCTGAAACCGGTTACGCGGCACCCGCCATATTTACTTTGGCAGCGGCTTTATTAACCGCTATTGGTATGCCCAGATTGCTGCTGTGTTCTTTGGCAGGTGTCGTATTTGGCTTTACATGGGGTTTTGTTTGGAGTCATTTTGGAACTTTACTGGGTGCTTACGGCACTTTTATTTTTGCTCGCTGGAGTGGTCGGGAGTATGTTCAGCAAAAATTCCCAAAGATTATCGCCTTGTCCCAAGGCACACAAGCACGCGGCTGGCGATCGGTATTATTCATGCGGCAATTGCCAATTAGCGGTCTTTATAACGATATCTTGTTGGGATTAAGTACCGTTAGTCATGGTGATTTTTGGATTGGAAGTGCCTTAGGCTTTCTTCCTCTTGGTGTGACTGCGACTCTTATCGGTGCGGGTGCCATACAGGCTGATATGTCTCATCTTGCGCAATATCTGGGCATCGCTGCCTGCGCTTTCTTTTTATTGACCCTGTCGTTGAAGTGGATTTTAGCTCAGAGGCAGCGGAAAAACAGCGTAAGCTAAAATCGTTTTATTACAAGGTGTTTGGCGAGTTAACCCCTGCTTCGGATACCCATTCCAGCCATTCAGTTAGAACACACAGCGTCCAGATAGCGCGGGCATGATCAGCCTTGCGTTGAGTATGTTCCTGCAATAGTTCCACTGCAACCCGGCGATTAACGCCGACTTGATCCAGCAGCGGGGAAGATAATCTCGATTTTGCCCATTCATAAAGCGGTTCGCGCAACCAACTGCTCAACGGGACAGAAAGCCCCCTTTTTTTGCGATGCACTATATCCGTAGGCAGGTAGCGTAGCGCGTACTGCTTTAAAAAAACTTTGGTTTGCAAGCGGTTAATGCGCTCTTTTTCCGGAAGGGTCGCGGCAAATTCCATGACTTCCTGATCAAGAAACGGGGCGCGTAGCTCCAATGCCGACTTCATGCTGGCACGGTCTGCCTTGGTCAATAAACCTTCCGCCAGTGACGTTTCCAAATCATGCTGTTGCAGTCGATCCAGCATTTCTGTTGATAAGTAGTTGGGCCGGGCAAGCAAGGGCGGC
>CAIUYS010000048.1 GCA_903903365.1 uncultured Methylococcaceae bacterium | reverse complement strand
GTGGAAATAATGACCTTAAAACCTTGCTGCTCCGCGTGTTGCGCCAGCGCACCCAGGACATCATCCGCTTCTACGCCGGACTCCATAATTAACGGTAAACCCATTGCGCGAACCAGATGGTGCAAAGGCTCTATTTGAACACGCAAATCGTCAGGCATCGGTGGCCGGTGCGCTTTATATTGATCATAAAGGTCATTACGAAAAGTTTTTCCGGGCGCGTCAAAAACCACCGTGATGTAGTCACTGTGATACTCGGCTATCAGTTTGCGCAGCATGTTGGATACGCCATAAACGGCATTGGTAGGCTCACCCAGAGGATTGGTTAAGGGGGGAATCGCATGATAAGCGCGAAACAAAAAGGAAGAACCGTCAACCAGAATCAGGCGTTTTTGTGTTTGTTGTGGCATAAGATTTAAGGTGCAAGGTTAAAGGAGATAGGTACAAGGCTAAAGGCCTAAAACCGGATGGGCTATTTTAACCCGTTCGTCGGGTTTCCTGTAGGGATGAAAGTGCAGGCCTCAGTCTGATGCCCGCACCTCTTCAAGTTTTACGCCTGACTTCCGTTATATTGGGCACGCAATTTATTTTACTAAGCACCTGACTTAGTTGATCGGTATTTTCTATTTGAATGGTCAAATTTAACGTGGCAGAAAAATCCGGATGGGTATCCAGTGCCGCACTAAAGATATGAATCTTCGATTGCGCCAATAGTTGCGAAACATTATTGAGCAAATTCTGGGCATTAAAAGCCTGAATCACAATAGGCACAGCATGGCTGGCCTTTTTCGCGCCCCATTCTACCGGAATCAGTTGCGCCTGTTTTTCAATGCTCAGGTTCGTGACGTTTTTACAATGGGTGTGGTGAACGGTAATGCCATGATGGTGGGAAATATAACCAATAATGTCATCACCCAATACCGGTGAACAACAGTGGGCAAACGAGGTTTGCACATTATCAATACCGGCAACCGAAACCACCGATTTTGTCGAAAGCTTTTTCGGAGGGACATTAACGAGTAAGTCTTCCAGTTCGGGTATTTTTAAATAACCGGCCAGCTGACGGCTGTTAATATCGCTGCGACCAATGGCCTCAAGCAACGCATCGGTATTGGGTTGCTTAAAACAGCTAAGCATATCAACCATGTTCAGCGCCTTTAATCCCAGGTGCTTGCTTTCCCTGTCCAGAATGGCTCTACCCCGCGCTATATTTTCCGTTTGTTGCTGATTTCTAAACCAGCTTTTTACCCGGCTAATAGCCCGCGATGATTTTAAATAACCCAGATTCGGATCTATCCAATTATGATTGGGCGCACTCTCTTTGGCGGTTAAAATTTCTATTTGTTCGCCGGACTTAAGAGTGTAGGTTAGCGGCACAATACGACCGTTTATTTTTGCACCACGGCAACGGTGGCCTATTTCACTATGAACAGCATAAGCAAAATCCAGCGGTGTAGAACCTTTTACCAGATCAATCAATTGTCCGGCGGGCGTTAACACATAAACCCGGTCGTTAAATAACTCACTGCGAAAATCATCGCTCAAGGTTTCATCGCCGTGCTTTTCTTCCAGCAACTTGCGTAAAGTGGCAACGCTTTTTTCCATTGCCGCCGTTTGTTTCCCACCTTCTTTATAGGCCCAGTGCGCGGCAACGCCAAGTTCTGCATAATCATGCATCTCCTGAGTCCTGATTTGCACCTCAATACGATTGCCTTGCGGGTCTAAAATAACGGTATGCAGCGATTGATAGCCATTTTCTTTGGGGTTGGCAATATAATCATCAAATTCTTTGGGAATGTATTGCCATAAACTATGAACAATGCCCAGTACCGTGTAGCAATGAGTCACGTTATCGACAATCACGCGCACGGCTAACAGGTCATACAACTGGTCAATGCCTAACTGCTTCTTCTGCATTTTTTTCCAAATGCTGTAAATATGCTTGGGGCGGCCATAACAGGTACAGGGTATAGTGTCTTCGGCGAGGTGTTTTTGTAACAGTTCAGTAAAACCATTAATACAGTTTTCCCGTTGCGCCCGATTATTGGCAAGGGACTTGGCAATTTGGAGATACGCTTGCGGCTCTAAATACCGAAAAGCCAAATCCTCAAGCTCCCATTTAAACTGATGAATACCTAAGCGGTTGGCAATGGGCGCATAGATATCCAGTGTTTCCCTGGATATAAAAAGACGCATCTCATACGATTCTTTCGGTAAATTTCGTAACCTATGAATGCGGTAAGCCAGCTTGATTAATACGGCCCGCACATCCTGCGTCATGGACAAAAGCATGCGCCGTAACGTTTCCGCCTCATTGGGTTTTTTTGCCATTTCCAGCGAATAAACAGTCAATTTATTCAACCAGTTAACATCGTTTACCAATGCCGCAACCGTTTCGCCAAACTGTTCTTTAAGGTCAGGCGCCGGCTTTAACTGCGACAAACGGGAATCACTTAAAATGGCCGCCAGGAGGGTTTTAAAATCGACATTGTAATCCCTTAAAATGGTAGCCACCTCAACACCTGAGGGGCGATGATAATGGGGGTCTTCAGGAATACGCGAGACAATCGCCAACGCACGATCTATTTGTTCGTTATCGGCATCAGATAGGTTACTAAAAAGCTGTTTATGTAGATCAATGTTTTTTTGCATGAAAATATTGTAGCCGATTACAGAAACTTGGCAATCAAAAGCCGCGTTGTTAGTCATTCAGCTAAACCCACGCTTTCATTAATACGATTTTATGGGATTTTGTTCACTATAGGTAAACATACTCATAATGCCGTTATTTGGTATCATGGAGAAAAGACCAAATACCCATGAATCCAGCCTGACCACCCCTACTAAGGAAAACCACTTTGTTTGAACAAACCTTTAAAAATATAGATGACATCCTGCATAAAGATGCGGGTTGTGGCAGCGAACTGGATTATGTCGAACAAACGTCTTGGGTGTTATTTTTAAAGTATCTGGATGATTTGGAAAGAGACAAAGCGACTGAAGCAGAACTTTCCGGCAAGACTTACACGCCTATTATTGTACCCGACTATCAATGGACTGTCTGGGCAGCACCCAAATTAGACAATGGTGCCATTGACCACAATGCACTGACCGGTGATGACCTTGCCGATTTCGTCAACATTCAGTTATTTCCTTATCTTAAAAAGTTTAAAGCCTCTGCGGATAGCGCCGATACCATTGAATATAAAATTGGTGAGATATTCTCGGAATTAAAAAATCGCATCCAAAGTGGTTATAACCTGCGGGAAGTGATTAATCGTATTGATGAGCTGCGTTTTCGGACCCATGCAGAAAAGCATGAAATGAGTCACTTGTACGAAGACAAGATTAAAAATATGGGTAACGCTGGCCGTAACGGTGGCGAATACTACACGCCACGACCCTTGATTAAAACCATCGTTAAAGTCGTAGCACCCCAGATTGGTAACACCATTTATGATGGTGCGGTAGGTTCTGCCGGATTTTTATGTGAAGCGTTTGAATACTTAAAACACAGCAAAAAATTAACGACCACGGATGTGGTCACCCTGCAAAAGAAAACCTTTTACGGTAAAGAAAAGAAATCACTGGCGTACATCATTGGAACCATGAACATGATTTTGCATGGCGTGGAAGCACCCAATATTGTGCATACCAATACCCTTGCTGAAAATCTTGCCGATATACAAGAAAAAGATCGTTACGATGTGGTATTGGCTAATCCACCTTTTGGTGGCAAAGAACGCGCCGAAGTGCAGCAAAACTTCCCCATCAAAACCGGTGAAACCGCTTCTTTATTTTTACAACATTTCATTAAAATCCTAAAGGCAGGTGGCAAAGGTGGTGTGGTCATTAAAAACACCTTTCTAAGCAATACTGATAATGCCTCTGTCAGCCTACGAAAATTGTTACTGGAAAACTGTAACCTGCATACGGTGTTGGATTTACCCGGTGGAACCTTTACCGGTGCGGGTGTAAAAACAGTGGTGTTGTTCTTTGAAAAAGGCAGTGCTACCCAAAACGTCTGGTTTTATCAACTCAATCTGGACAGGAACTTGGGCAAAACCAATGCCCTAAATGAAAAGGATTTGGCAGAATTTGTTGAATTACAAAAGACCAAAGCCGAGACTGAAAATTCTTGGAGCATTGCCGTAAAAGACATAGACCCAACCACCTTTGATTTAAGTGCCAAAAATCCCAATAAAAAAGAAGAAGCCGCACTGCGTCAACCAGCAGATATTTTGGCAGCCATGAAAGCATTGGATGAAGAAAGTGCCAAGATTTTGGCGACTATCAAAACGCTGCTCTAACAGGAGAAAACGACTATGCAAGATGTTCGCTGGAAACAACGCTTTTCTAATTTTAACCGTGCATTTTTATTGCTACGTGAAGCCATGGAAAACGACATGGCAACACTCAGCCAACTAGAAAAAGAAGGTATCATCCAACGCTTTGAATATACGTTTGAACTGGCTTGGAAAGTACTAAAAGACAAAATGGAAAATGACGGCATCGTATTAGACCAAATATCACCCAAAGCCGTTATCAGGCAAGCCTACGCTGCAAAATACATTAACGATCCTGACACCTGGTTAAAAATGATCGGTGATAGAAACTTAATGAGCCACACCTATGATTTTGTTAAATTTGAAGCCGTCATTCAATCGATAGCGGATGACTATTTACCGATGCTGGAAGAATGGCACTTACAATTACTGACTGAAATCACTGAACTATGAGTGCAACCGGCTTAACGCCCGAACAATTGGCACTTTTACAGCATGTCTTTAACAAGCACCCACAAATTGCAGCTGTAAAGTTGTATGGCTCACGCGCCAAAGGCACGTTTCATGAGCGTAGTGATGTTGATTTAGTGTTGGTGGGAACAGGCATCGACCGCTTTTTAGTGGCTGATTTGTTAATGGATTTAGCCGATACCGATTTGCCTTATACCGTCGATTTGCAAAATTATAGCGAGATCAAAAATCGGGCTTTGATTGAACATATTGATCGGGTGGGGTTGGTGATTTATGAGCGGTAAGAT
>CAIUYS010000047.1 GCA_903903365.1 uncultured Methylococcaceae bacterium | reverse complement strand
TTCTTGTTGCCGGTTTAATATGGGCTGATAGCGACGTGATGTCATGATTGTGTTTGTTAATTTGGTACTTTACGGGATGGTGTGCATATTATAAGGTATTAGGTGCAATAATACTTTCACAGTCTCCGGAGCGTGGGAACGATAAAATAGGAGGTTATTTTTTACAAGTTGCTTAATTTTTAAATCGCTTGCTTAATCCGCTCTAAAGCATTTTGCAGATTAGCCATGCTGGTGGCAATTGAAATGCGGATATGGCCTTCGGAACCAAAGGCAGAACCAGGTACCAAGGCAACGCCTGCTTTTTCGATTAAATAATCAGAAAACTCCAAATCGTTGTTAATGCCGTCCAAACGGGCAATCAATTTTTCTATATTCGGAAATACATAAAAAGTGCCGTCAGTTTCAAGACATTCAACGCCATCAATACTGTTGAGTTCTGCAACGACATAATCATGACGTTTTTTAAATTCAACGCACATGTTGGTTATAAAGCTTTGGTCGCCGGTTAAGGCCGCTTCGGCGGCGTATTGTGAAATAGACGTGGGATTGGAGGTGCTTTGTGACTGAATGGTACACATGGCTTCAATCAAATCAGCAGGGCCAGCGGCATAACCGATACGCCATCCGGTCATTGAATACGCTTTGGACACGCCATTCATAACCACCGTGCGGTCATAAAATTCTGGATGTGCGTTTAAAATATTAACAAACGAGCCTTGGTTCCAAAGAATATGCTCATACATATCATCAGTGGCGATAATAATATTGGGGAAATCAGTCAACACGTCACCCAGCGCTTTTAGTTCTTCCAAACTGTAGGCAACACCGGAGGGATTGGACGGGCTGTTAATAAAGATTAACCGGGTTTTATCGGTAATGGCGGCACGTAGTTGATCTGGTGAAATTTTAAAATGTTGGGCTTGTGTGGTTTCAATAATAACCGGCACACCATCCGCCAATAACACCATATCAGGATATGATACCCAGTAAGGCGCAGGAATGATCACTTCATCACCGGGGTTAATCATGGCTTGAGTCAGATTGTACGAGCTTTGTTTACCGCCGCAAGAAACCAGAATTTGTTTGGGCGTGTAATCAAGACCGTTATCGTTTTTAAATTTTTCGATAATGGCTTTTTTTAGGCTGGCAGTTCCGTCTACAGCGGTGTATTTGGTAAAACCACTATCCATTGCCTTAACAGCGGCGGCTTTAATATGATCTGGCGTATCAAAGTCGGGTTCGCCTGCGCCAAGGCCGATAATGTCTTTACCGGCAGCACGCATTTGAGCGGCTCTGGCCGTAATTGCCAAGGTAGGTGAAGGTTTAACTGCTTTGACTCTGTTAGAAAGTGTGATAATCATATTCCGCCGTGTAAAATGTAATTTATAAATGACGTCAATTATACGCTATGTAGTGTGACTTGCTAAGAGTACCGCGTTAAAAAGTAGCAGTAAAAATCTCCCTCTCCAAAGTAAGAGGGTTGGCGTAAGGGGAATTTCTCCCTTCATGCCGGATCTTCATCACCGAGAAACAAGTTAAGTGAAAAAACAATTTAAACTGCACAGCCGATTTCAACCCGCCGGTGATCAGCCCACCGCCATAAAAGCCCTGATTGAAGGGTTAAGTGATGGTGAGGTTCATCAAACCCTGTTGGGCGTAACCGGTTCCGGAAAAACCTTTACCATTGCCAATGTCATCAATCAAGTGCAACGTCCGGCGATGATTATGGCACCCAATAAAACCTTGGCCGCGCAGTTATACGGTGAAATGAAAGAGTTTTTTCCGGAAAACAGCGTCGAGTATTTTGTCTCGTATTATGACTATTATCAACCGGAAGCTTATGTGCCGGCATCGGATACCTTTATTGATAAAGATGCAGCCATTAATGAACATATTGAACAAATGCGTCTGTCAGCGACCAAGGCATTAATTGAAAGAGGCGATACCATTATTGTCGCAACCGTTTCGGCGATTTATGGCTTGGGCGAACCGGAATCGTACTTTCAGATGGTGTTGCATCTGGTCAAGGGTGACATCATTAATCAACGGGATATTTTGCGCCGTCTGGCAGAAATGCAATATACCCGCAATGATCTGGAATTGCGTCGGGCAACTTACCGGGTGCGTGGCGAAGTGATTGATATTTTTCCGGCCGAATCGGATAGTGAAGCGTTACGGGTCGAGTTATTTGATGATGAAGTGGAGCGCTTGTCCTTGTTCGATCCGTTAACCGGTGAAATCATCCGGCGACTGGCACGCTATACCGTTTATCCAAAAAGCCATTACGTCACACCGCGCGAGCAGTTATTGACAGCGGTTGAAGCCATTAAAATTGAGCTTATAGAGCGTCTACAGCAATTGCGTTCCTTAAATAAACTGGTAGAAGCGCAACGACTGGAACAACGCACGCTGTTTGATATTGAAATGATTCTGGAGGTGGGTTATTGCTCCGGCATTGAAAACTATTCCCGCTATTTGTCAGGCAGGGCATCCGGGGAATCACCGCCCACCATGTTTGATTATTTACCGGATGATGCGCTGGTGATTGTTGATGAAAGCCACGTCACCATACCGCAGATTGGCGCGATGTATAAAGGCGACCGGTCGCGTAAGGAAACCTTGGTTGAATACGGTTTCAGATTACCGTCGGCGCTGGATAATCGCCCGTTAATGTTTGCGGAATTTGAAGCCAAATCACCGCAACGCATTTATATATCGGCCACCCCCGGCCCTTATGAGAAAGAACATTCCGGTGTTTTTGCCGAGCAAGTGGTCAGACCCACCGGCTTGCTTGATCCGGTTGTGGAAGTGCGACCGGCAACCAATCAGGTTGACGATTTGTTGTCAGAAATTAATCTGCGTGTCAGCGTAAAAGAGCGCGTGCTGGTGACTACCCTGACCAAACGAATGTCGGAAGATTTAACAGAATATTTGTCGGAACATGGCGTGCGTGTGCGTTATTTACATTCTGATATTGATACCGTGGAACGGGTCGAAATTATTCGGGATTTGCGGCTGGGGAAATTTGATGTACTGGTCGGTATCAATTTATTACGCGAAGGGTTGGATATCCCCGAAGTGTCTTTGGTGGCGATACTGGATGCCGATAAAGAAGGTTTTCTGCGCTCCGTGGTGTCTTTGGTACAGACGATTGGACGAGCCGCCAGAAACATTAACGGCAAAGCCATTTTATACGGCGACCGCATCACCCGCTCCATGCAACAAGCGATTGATGAAACCGAACGCCGCCGCGAAAAGCAGCACGAGTTTAATCTTAAACACGGCATTGAACCGGCCACCATCCTTAAATCCATCACCGACATTATGCAGGTTGCCATTCCCGGTTCTGGCACAACCTCCGGAAAAGCACTCGGTAAAGTGGCAGAATATTCGGCAGACTATAAAGTCATGACCCCAAAACAACTGGGTAAAAAACTCAAGCAACTGGAAGATGATATGTACCGCTATGCAAAAAATCTGGAGTTTGAACAAGCCGCCAGAATCAGGGATGAAATTAAGGTCGTGCAAGAACAGTTATTGATGTAGTCCAAGGGGGTAACTGATAAAGCAGTACGCAGAAAATAACCACCAGAATCCGCCTGCATCCCCAAGCTGGAGTTTTGGAATACGCATAAGGGACATAATACAATGGAAGTCAGGCTGAGCCTGACCTCCACAAGTTGCTCTGACTCCCAAGCCCAGCTCTCGTCGTTATACGATAGTTATGGACAGTAGTACAAAATGCGCGTTATTCTGCCATTTTTAAAATATTAATTAGAGGTCGTCATGACACTTACGCCAGCCTTGTTACCGCCTATCATCGAAGCCATAGCCGAGGTGATTGAAAAAAATGCTGAAGAAATAACGGCGTTGGATCAAGCGATTGGTGACGGCGATCATGTGATTAATTTACAACGCGGCATTCAAGCGCTAATGGCGCATCGCGACGACTTAAGCCAACTGGATTGGGTTGCAGCTTGGCAAAAAATCGGCATGACCTTAATGACAGCGGTAGGAGGTGCGTCAGGTTCTTTGTATGGCACTTTATTTATGGCATTAAGCAAAGCCGCGCGTGAACAACCTTTAGACCTGCAAAGCTTTGCCAACACTTTTACCCAAGGCGTAGAGGCCGTTAAACAACGGGGCAAGGCGGTTGCCGGCGAAAAAACCATGCTGGATGTTTATATTCCAGTAGCGGAATACTTACAAACAGCCGCCGCCAATTCCGTTGCCTTACCTGACGTATTGGCTAATGTCTCGCGTGTTGCCATTGAGGGCATGGAGTCGACCCGCGATATGCTGGCCACCAAAGGCCGCGCGTCTTTTTTGCAAGAGCGCAGTCTGGGTCATATTGATGCCGGCGCTAAAACCGGTCAATTAATGATTTGTGCCATTAATGAAGTATTGTCCCGGCAGTTAACATCCCCAGCGTAAAACAGCGCTATGAACGGGAGCATCCCGAATTTTCAGTCGTTCTTGGTCAAGTACGATTAGCGTTATTGAATAACCGGCCATTTCAATTGAGCAATCTCGTTCACCTTTTTCTGCTCCTTTACTGCCTCTAATGCTATTTTATATTTTTGTGCACCCGTCAAAATTTTCGCTTTTTTTCACTCATTTCTATCTACCTTTTTATGGAAGATACCCTTTAAATGACTGTCAGGATTCTGGGGCCACTAACGTTAATAGTTGCTATGACGATTAAAAGAACCGAGCGCGAATAAAAAGAAAATAAAAGTCTAGAGCCTTAACGGGTTATCAGTTTTTTTGCCTGAGTTGTTGTGGGTGTTTTATGGATTTTTATTTTGAACTGCAACGTGAGTGCAACGTGGAAAATTTTAGGCATAAAAAAAGGACTGGGTTTACACCTAAGTCCTTGTTTTATTTGGTGGCGATAGGTGGACTTGAACCACCGACCCCGGGGTTATGAATCCTGACAACTAATAACAATTATTTATAAATCAATTACTTATATCTTGCCAAAGTTTAATAAGCAGTTGCAAGCTGTTGCAATCCCTGCCCTGTATATTTAAAGCTGTTGCAAAATCGTTGCACGACAGTTGCAATCTAAACCACCACCTTCCCCGCCTTTAAATCAACCAACCTTAATCCACCTGTAAATTGGCAATGCGCCATTTCTTTAAATTTCAACCAACGACCCGCCCACTCTAAACCCAAGCTTTCGGCTATTTCTCCGCATTTTGTAAACGTCGCCGCATCATTCCACTGGCACTTGCCATTTACAATCGGGCAAAAATCAAATGCAATCTTATAATTGTGGAATGAATCCCCGCCCTTTGCATTCGTGACTTTTGCGCCGGGCTTGGTTCTGCCTTGAGCATAGAGCGCGTTTTGTGATTCGTTGTCTCGATAGGTGCTGGTAATAATCACATCAATGTGTTGCTTTTTACATGCAGCGACAAAGTCAGTGCAAAGCTTTGCGACATGAGGATGAAGGTCGGTTATGTTTCTGCTGTTAATCATTATTAATCCACTTAGTTTTTAAATCCAAAGCCAATAGCCATGGGGTTTATGGTTTCGCCTTCTACAATCGCTTTGGTGCCTGTGATTGTTCTGTTGATTTGCACGGACGGCAGACCGGGCTTATAAAAAGCCGGTGGTTAATTAGCAAAAAGAAAGGAGTTTCCACCACCATTGTTAGATTTTTTCAAGGCCTTAGATAAATCGGGTGAGCGATCGGGCGCTGTCTCTCCCGGCTTCCAGTAATAAGACTGACCAAACTCTCGCTGCGCGCGTTGGGTCATACGCCGTAAATAGCCGGGGGATAATGATTCCTGTAGGTTTTGTAATGCCAGGTGATTAAAGGCAGACTTGGTAAACCAGAGTGTGCCGAGCGGGTTAAGGCTATTACCCAAGCGCAATGCCTCAGCACCAACGTGGGTTTTTTCGCCTTGAACGCCCTTGATTGAGTTGCCCCAAATCAATTGATAAATCTGCTCCGCTTTACTTATCGTGGGGCCCGCCATTGCGCCCAAAACACTTGATCCATATTGGCTGTTATTTGAGCTTAAGAAGTCGCCAAACAAGCCTAATCCTCCAGACTGCAATAAAGCTTTGCCTGCAAATTTCATGTTATCCATTGCCAGCGGGTCGCGACCATTAACCAGTTCTTTTAATTGCACAGCAACCGCACCCAACAGCAATCCTTGCGCTACAAACATGGCGGCATAGGCGGCTCCGGATGATTTTGATTCCATCGATAGGGCTCGCTGTAAATTATTGTTGAAATAACTCAAGCCAAAACTTTTAAACTGCCAGAAAGCACGGGATATTTCGCCCAAGTAAGTATTCTTAATGGTACCCATATTCATGGTGGTGCGCTCCCTAGCACCGGGTACTGATACCGCCATGTTTTGCTCATCGAGCACCATCGCCATAAACTTGTCTGCCGACTTGCGGAGGGTGACGGCATCGATGCCCGGCACTTTCAAGATGGCATTGGCGGTTAATAACTTGCTAACGCCATCCGTCCATGTTTCTGGAACGGCTTGTTTCCAGATGGCAAAATCAGCCTCATCAATGCCGTGGGTAAATAACATGCGTGCATCGGTCTTGTCGATTGAGGCAAGGTCGGCATGGGTATCAACTACATGGTGCACCGCATCCATCATGGTAATACTGAAAGCCTGTCGGTTGGCTTCGGTAATAAAGGGCATACCGCTTAAACGCACTGTTGCACCGCCTACTTTACTGGCATAACCATTGGCGAGTTGTTCTTGAGCATGACGCAAGATAACACCTGAGTAAGCATCCAAGCCAATACCCAAGCGCCTTGCTGCGCGTCTTGATTCGGCATCGGTCAAAGCGCGTAAGTGCTCCACCAGCATTTTAGAGCGCGATAGATGGTTGTATTGCGCAGTTAGATTCATGGTATTCAGGTCGGTGATAGTCGAAATACTGGACGATCCCAAGGCGATAAGATTGAGTGAGCGCATCACGCCCATAAACCGGCCAAAGGCAAACGATCCACCAGTCTCTTGAACACCGGCCACCTCTTTAAAAAGTCGCTCATTGTATATGCGTCTCTTAGTGACTTTCTCTGGGCTTAATCCCGTCCGGGCATCTTCTTTCAGGGCGTAATCATTCCACCAGTCAAATTGATGCTGGGCATTAGGCCCCATGGTTTCAATCAGGGCAATATCCTTGCTCATCTGGTCGATGTGACCAATCAGCGTGGCGTGTAGGGATTTTTCGCCCAAGTCCTGATGATACTCAAGATAAGAGTCGGCATCGGCAAAATGCAACTCGCGGCTTTGTGAGTGAGCATTGGCTTTGGAGCCTGTGCCTTGGCTTGCTCCTACTTCGCCTTTAAGCTGTCCGTCATAGGCGATTGACTCCCAGGCATGACCTAGAAAATCATTAAACTGTTGGTCAGTAAAGCTGGTGCCGTCTTCATTGACATAGCGGTCACGCTTTAATTTAGACTGGATAAAGTTGATCCATTTATCCTTGCCCATCTTAAACACCAGATAGGCGCTGTGGGCTTGCGGGTGCGCCCAGTCAGTCAACTTGCCAATCTTGCCGCCCGCAGCATTAAAGCGCTTACGTAAACTTTCAAAGTTATCGGCCAGCGCCTTGGCATAGGCTTTGGCCTGGACATTGCCCGAATCTTCCCCATGCAACTCTTTAAATACCAAGGCCACGCGCGAATTGCCCTCATCAAAACCCAGCCATTTAGGCAGGAAGGGTTCGCTATGCTCAGCCAGTCCTGCTAAAGTTGATGCGCGAATAGCTTCTGTAGTCGATTCAACCGACAGGGTTTTGTTGCCTGCCAATTTATCAGCGACAGCCGATTGCTTTTCACCTGCCGGAACACTGTCAACATGCGCCTGTATCTCGTTATGCTTTAAGATGGTTTGCGCTACCCTTAAGCGGTTATTGGCGGATTCAGCCTGAATATCCTTGGCGGCTTGTTCTGCTGCCTTGGTAAATTGCTGGGCTTTGGAAAGACCAGACATAGTTTGCCGGTCGGTTTGCCACAAGTAGCGTTGCGCCTTGCGTATTCTATCTTCAATCTTGGCGGCTTGCGCTTGGGTAATCTGGCGGCCTAATGCCTGTGATACGGCTTGAATACATTGTGCTCTCATGGTTTTCTTATTATCCCGTGTTGACAAGCAGTCATCATTAAGACTACTTTATACTGACTTAAAATAGCTATTGGTAAATTTATGAGCACGATTACTTTTGATACCTTAGAATTGGTTGACAGGCTTAAAACCGCAGGCTTACCCCAAGAGCAAGCCGAGGCTGTGGTGCGGGTAATTGCCGAGGCACAGAATAAGCTGGTCACTACAGATGCTTTAAAATCGGCACTTGATGAAATGATTGCGCCGGTAAAGATTGACCTTGCTGTTTTAAAAGCAGAAGCTACTTTTAATAAATGGATGTTAGGCTTTTTATTAGCTGGTGTCCTGTCCATCGTCATTAAGACCTTTTTCTCATAAATCACCAAACTTTAAAAAACAGGTTATAGCCGAACTGGTTGCCGTATCAGCTTGATCGGCAAAGGCCGCTTCTTCATCCGCGCGTGCCATTAATTCTGCGGCACTGCCCGTATCAAAGGTACCGTCATCGTTTTCAATCTCGAA
>CAIUYS010000046.1 GCA_903903365.1 uncultured Methylococcaceae bacterium | reverse complement strand
TTCCTGCCATAAGTGTTAAGTGTTTGTATTAACAGGTCTTGGTCTACATCAATGGGCAGGGTGGCAACACCGATTTTTGATAATAAAATCAGCCTGATTTGACCATTTACATTCTTTTTGTCAACCGCCATTAATTCTAAAAATCGGTCTGAATCCAGTTGTTCGGGTGGATTAATGGGTAACTTGCATTTTTTAAACAGTGCGATAATTCTGTCGACATCGGCATCCGTTAACCAGCCTTTTCTTCTGGACAGATCCGCAGCCTGGCAGGTGCCTATCGCCACGGCTTCACCATGAAGATAAGTGCCGTAACCGGCGCCGGTTTCAATGGCATGACCAAAGGTATGGCCTAAATTTAGGGTTGCTCTAACACTGGTTTCAGTTTCGTCTTCAGAGACAATATCGGCTTTATTAATACAGGAGCGCTCAATAGCGTAAGCCAAGGCTTGCTTGTCTCTAGCCAATAAGGCGTTGATATTAGTTTCCAGCCACTCAAAAAATTCGATATCCCTGATCAAGCCATATTTGATAACTTCCGCCAAACCTGCTGATAATTGTCGATCATCCAAGGTATCCAATACATCGGCATCGGCGATGACACATTGGGGTTGATAAAAAGCACCAATCATGTTTTTACCCAACGGATGGTTAACGCCGGTTTTTCCACCTACGGAAGAATCAACTTGCGCCAATAACGTGGTGGGTATTTGTATAAACGCAATGCCGCGCTGATAACAGGCCGCAGCAAAGCCGCCCATATCACCAATAACGCCACCACCTAAAGCAATCAAGGTCGCATTACGACTAAATTTACCGGCCAGTAATTTATCAAAAATATGCGTGACCGTTTCTAAAGTCTTAAATTGCTCACCATCAGGCAATATGATGGTTTCAACAGCAAACTCCTGCAAGTTTTTTAAAACCTTGTCTAGGTACAAAGGGGCGATGGTGGTATTGGTTACCACCATGACTTGCCTGGCTTTGATATGTTGTGTGTAGTGCTCGGCTTGGTTTAATAAACCAGCGCCTATATAAATCGGATAACTACGGTCACCCAACTCTACTTGTAATTTTTTCATGTACGTTAACGATTGGCCGATCTGTATTCTTCCAGGATATTGCTAACAACGGCTTTGCTTTGCATCACGCCGGTATCAATTATAAAATCCGCACAAGACAAATAAAGATGCTCACGTTGGGCGAACAAATCTTCTATACGCTCTTTGGGATTATCTGTTTTTAACAAAGGCCGTTGGGTATCCCGACGGGTCCGTTCCAATATCCGTTCTACCGAACATTGCAGATAGACAATAAAACCGTTTTCTTTTAAGAGCCGGCGGTTTTCGTCGCGTAAAATGGCACCGCCACCCGTAGCCAGTACGATGCCATCTAATTCCGTCAGCTGCTGAATCATTTTTTGTTCGCGATCTCTGAAGCCTTCTTCGCCTTCAAATTCAAAAATAGTGGGAATATCGACTCCCGTACTTTCTTCAATCGCTTTGTCACTGTCGTAAAAAGGTACGGTCAGTGATTTTGCCAACTGGCGACCTATCGTGGTTTTTCCTGCGCCCATAAGGCCCACTAAATATATATTTTCTGATCTTGTCATCAAAATACCGTGCTGGTTTAAAATATCCCGTTAAAGGAGATTGTTACTGTTTCACAGTCCGACTGGGGACTGTCGTTTAAGATAATCGCTTCATTCACTGATCTTTTAATCGACTAAATGGACTATTGGTCTGTCGATTATCACGCTCTGAAAGGGCCTATCGATTAAAATTAATAGCCGATACAGCACACTTTAATACCTAAAAAAGGGGCATTTTAGTCGATAAATAACCGTTTACTTTTGTCATAGAGTGCCCATTGCTTGGCATTAACCTGACTTTTTAAGCGCTATGCTACATTATAAGGTTAAATCTTAAAAAAAGGGCAGGATTATGCCCGTTTTTACCATAAGAAGAAACTATCAATTACTTGCCGTGTTAGCATTAACGATTTTTGGCGTTATAAAAATCAACAATTCCGCTTTTTCATCCTTCTTAATAGTTTTCTTAAACAAAAATCCTATTCCCGGCAAATCGGCGAGAAAAGGCACTGCATTAGTTGTATTCTCTATAGTTCCATTAAAGACACCGCCTAACACAACCGTTTCACCATCCATCACTTGTACAGTAGTTTCAACTTGCCTTTTTATAATAGGCGGCTGACCACCAAGACTTGAGTTCAATGGATCTGGTTCATCCTTGGTAATATTCAAATTCATGGAAATACTACCACTGGGCGTTATTTGCGGCAGAACGTCAAGCTCCAGTAATGCATTTACAAATTGAGTATTGGCAGCGACTCCTGTTGTACCACCAGATAAATAGGGTATTTGTGAACCTTGGAGAATCTTCGCGGTACAACGGTCAGTGGTCATTACTCGTGGATTGGATACAATTTCCCCCTTGCTCTGATCCTGCAAGGCTTGTAGTTCAAGGTTCAGTACATAATCAGCGCCCCGTGCCAAAGTCATACCTAAGGCGCCATAAGGGTTGGAGGCAGGAAGATTTACCAGTGCATCATTCACGATAGCGGTTCCATTGATACTGCCGCTTGTACCTCCTAAATTATTTACCGACCCAACTGGCCCGGTACCGTTTCCAACGTGAACAAGACTGGTGCCTGCTACGCCAAATCTAACCCCCAATGTCTGTGCAAATTTATTGCTGGCAATGACTATTCTCGATTCAATCATCACTTGGCGAACCGGTACATCCAGCTTACGAATCAGTTTCTTTGCCTCTTCTAACCGTATTGTAGTTTCGCGAATAATCAGGGTGTTGGTTCTTGCATCAACAACGGCGGAGCCTCGGGAAGAAAGAATTTTAAATTTTTCATTCTGGCCGCCTTGTGTTTTGCCTTGTGTTCCGGTTTGAGTTACGGGTTGTATTCCGTAGGGAGCTCCGGATTGCACTCCAGCTTGGGTTCCAGATCCAGATACGCCTTTTGTTCCACAAGTACCCATTTCTCCTGTATCCAGCCCATTTAACAGGTTTCTAAAATTTTCGGCTTTGGCATAATTTATTTTGATATATTCAGTTACCAGCGGATCCAGTTGTTCAATGACGGTCGCAGTCTCCTGTTGCTTTTCTTTGTACTCCTTAATCTTGCCCACCGGGGCAATCAACGTGACGGTACCGGATTCAAATTTCTCCAATCCCTTGGTCATCATAATAAAATCCAGTGCTTCATCCCAAGGCACATCATCCAGTTTTAAAGTAATCGTTCCGTTGACATCATCACCGGCCACCACGTTTTGTCCGGTAAATTCGGCCAAAATGGCGATAACGCTCCGTATATCAATTTCCTGAAAGTTTAAAGACAAACGGTCACCTTTATATTTTTCCCGTACTCTGTCCAGCGCGTCCTTTTCTTCAATGCTTAAGGGGCGAAATTCAATCGTCAGCAAGCCTTCAGACTGAAACAGGGAATAATCATAAAGCTCGTTTTGCGTGGTTACAGTCACCGTGGTTTCCTGTTTTAAAGCGACGGTATCAATAAACTTTATCGGGGTTGCAAACTCTGACACATCCAGCCTTTTCGCCAGATTTTCCGGCAAGCGGGTGTTTAACAGGTTAACAACCACTTTTCCACCCTCCTGTTTGGAGTTAACCACGGTGTCAGGATTGGCCAGATAGATCAATATGCGTCCTTCACCCTTATCGCCCCGCTTAAAATCAAAGCCGCTAATAACCTGTTCAGGTATTAAGGTTGCAACCACTGAGTTGACATTTTTTGTAGCAACCGGCATTTTTGGTTTGGCCGCAACGGGTTTTAAGTTGGCGGAGGCAACGGTTTTTGCACGGTTTAACGTCAGCAACACTTTGTTGCCCGCCACGCTGGTTTCAAACGGCGTTGCTTCAAGCAGATTAATGACCACACGAATTCTATCCGCCGCTTCCGCGATATAAATAGTGCTAGCCGCCCCTTGGTTTACCGGAATCATTTTTTTAGCCAGTGCATTCGTAACACCGACAAAATCCAGGGCAATACGTGCCGGATTATCCGTTTGAAATACTTTAGGTTGAACAGCTGCTCCATTCATGTCCATCTGTATTTGTAATTTGTTGCCTGAAAGTGCAACGAAGTCTATTGCCGTAATAGCCAAATCACCGGCGTTAACCGCTGCGCTTTGGCATAGCAACAAAAACAAGAGTGGACAAAACCCTAAAAAATGTCCCACTTGATTTAAAACAATACTGCTTTGCTTAGTCTTCATTGCTTATTCCCAAAATTACTCTGTTAACGCTAATACTGTTTGTTGCTCGCGCCATACCCCCGGCTTTTCTGTGACTATTTCCATGAGTTCAATTTTATCAACACTGATGCGGATAATTTTTCCGTAATTTTTCCCCATATAGTTACCCACCTGAACCCGATGAATGCTGCCGTCACCGGCTTTTACCAACCCCCACAAGTTTGATTTCATTTTTATGGTACCGACCATTTTCAAGTCTTCTAAAGGCAATATCTCCAGCTCTTCTTTGCGGCGGGTAAAATCAGGCTTTATGCCGTTTCCTGTTACTGGCAACGGTGTTACATCGGGCTGTTCCGGTTGTGCCAGCGGTTTAAAGGGATCACGCAGGCCTGTGGGGTTAAATATAAAAGTTTCAACCACTTTAATTTCAGGTAAT
>CAIUYS010000045.1 GCA_903903365.1 uncultured Methylococcaceae bacterium | reverse complement strand
TTATTCCCAATAATGAAAAAATAGACATAATCTTTGTATTTCCAGCAGCTTTACCTTATCAGAATATTGGATTACAAACTATACTAAACTACACGGATGATAATGCCGAACGCCTACTGGCCAAGTTCCACGGACGAGTGGAAACTTTTTCTTTCGAGTTTGAACGCTACATTAAACACTCAAAAATTCATTATGGATTTACTGGGGGCGGTTTTTCTATTATACCCCGCATCAATCAAAATGGTGTTACCCTTAAAGACATTTCGCAAAGCCTTCTAAAACCATCTAACTTAAATCAAACAATAGATCCCAATGAAATTTCTGGACGTGTGTATTTTGATTTTACTTTAGGATTAATGCAATATTACTCACTTATAGGTGAATATGATATAAGTTGCGAAATATTGAAAGATTATATTGCATTTGATAATTTAGAAAATGTTAAAAATAATCTGAATTTTCATTCTAGTGAAGTAATCTTTAGTTGTTTAAAAAAAACTATAATCGAAGGCGATAGATCATTTTTGACTTATCTTACAGACCAACAACGAGAGCAAGTACAAAAAGATTTGCTGTCCCAGTTGATTGAAGGGAAAAAATCATTGAATTATCTGATTAACTTAAGTTTGTTCGATGATAAAGAGGGACTGCAAGCTTTAGATGAAATCTCGGAAACCTGTCTATTACTTACCGATTACGAATTTCAGAAAGAGCATATTTCGATTTTTGCAAATTGTTTGCATGATTTATTGATAGAAAATATTGACTTTATAAAAAAACATCAGTTTTTGAGAAATCTTGCTACTGAAATAGTCAAGAGTTATTACAATCATTGGTTAAATACGAATAAAAATCATTTTGGCGCAGCTCTTTATTATGCCCAAACGGTTCCGACTATGTATCGTGAATTTGAACAAGGTGAAAAATCATGTGAATCGCTGTGGCAAACCTTGGCGGCTCCTCTGGGAATCACGTTTTTAAAACATAATACAAACATACTTTTAAACTATAATAGTAGTGTAGATAACTTCTTAGATAATCTATTAAGAATAAGTCAATTTTCTAATTGTAACAACATTACATTTTTTGAATTTAACTTCAATAAATTGGTGTTTAATACAAATGGTAGGATATTAGTTAAGAATCTAGCAAACGACATTTTGGTAGACCTAATAAATGATGTTACGGTTTATAAATTGCTTAGTGATATTGAAAATAATCTGGTTAATATCACATCGTTTTCAGAAAACTATAAAGCAGAAGAAAAATTAAAGCAATGGTTTAATTTAATTAAAAAAGATCCGATTAATTGGCTTAGACAAGAGTATGAGTATTATACAAATAAGCTAAAAATACCAAAAAGTGAATTATCTGGTATTATTAATTTAATATATAATGAAAACAATTTTAAATTATATGAGAATGTTACTATTAATGATAAAGTTTCAAATTGGCTTCCATTAATAAATCAATTTCCATTAACTGACAATAATGGAGAGATTAGAACTTCTTTATCCCAAGAAATCTCTAAACTACATTTATTAGAACATTATTTTATTGACTCTTTTTCCTCTCAGTTATTTGGGATGATGCCAAACTTCACTGATAAGGAGCAAAAACATTTCTTTCAACGAGTAACTCAGAGAATACGAAATCAGAGACTTGATCAAATGGTGTTGTATGAAAATCTAACGTCGGTTGATGCGACTCCAGCTCAGCGTAGCGCAACATTACAAATACTTGAGAGAGAATATTCTGATTCTGTGAGCAACTCTATTCTTAAACATTTTGAATTTTATGTGAATTATAAGAACGGAGATTTCAAAAAAGCACTTTTAGCGCTTGATACATTAATAGAGTTAAATGAATTACCTTATTCCGACTTTTATCGCTTTGCCAAATCAGTTATACAATTCCTAGCAAACACCAAAATATGTACTGGAAATCCAGAGGGCGCGAAACGTATTTTGGATAAACTTCTCAAAAACACTTCGAATGACTACTGGGATAATCCATCTGGTACAAATCATGTTTCACTTAGACTTCAAGAGTATCTTCGACAATTCGTTATTAACGAAGGGAAAAATGACCCCGAATTAGTTGAAGTATTTAAAAGTTGTATAGATTAAACTCTGTGATTTCGAAACGGCTTTAATGGACTATCGAACACTCAAGTTTATTGTCCATATTGTCAAGCTATCCGATCACACCGCTAGTTCAAAACCGAATTTCAGTTATGCTAGAGAATCCGCTATTCAATCCAAATTATTGATAGTTTCTTTTTGATCCAGGATGTGTCAAAAGGTAAATATTACAATATTGGTGGAGAGAATAAATCGATTATTGTCTGGTATACCCATAGAAGTAGGAAAAAGCATCAATAATTCATCCAATTATGATGTTTAAATGGAGCAAAGATCATTGATGAGGGTTTTGTTTGTGCGTTTTGACACACCCTCGGCCGTATGCTAACAATGGCTGGTAATAGCCTATCCCACCAAAAATGTAAATAAAAAACAAGGGCAGTTAAACAGCCCTTCAAGCATTCCCAGCGATATCAGTTTATTGACTACTTAATGCTGGCAAACAGTCTTATTATTATTCGCGAAATTCTTATCTACAACAAATCAGCAATCAACGATGCCAAGACATTCCCAAATCCAATTACCCTTCCATTTGGGTCAGTGGTTATTCCACCTGAAGGGGATGGTCGGAACCAGCCTAAAACAGAACCATTCAGTTTTTGAATACATTGGACACCATTGCCTTTACGAGTAGAACCGAAGTATTTTTTGCCCTTAATTTGGAATAGATAGAACCAATTCTGCGTGTTTAGTCGTTTTTCAACAAGTAACATTAATTCGTGCCGAACCGGAATCCTCGGTCTTACTGAAAACCTATAGTCAGGGAAGCTACACGGTAATTCAAAATAACCGATATAAACGTTTTTAGCGCTGCCTGTTTTCAGCATATAAAAAAGCGTGCTGTTTGAATACGTCTTGTTTTGTCGCAACGTGCCAGTACACTACATTTTTCTAAATAACTGCTATTTTTCGCGGAGCTTTAAATGAAAAATTATACCCTTTCAATCAGTCGTTGGCACAAAGTTGCCGAGCGACTGTCGCGGACTTATACGGAGTTAACCCAAGGCGTCCGCAAAACATATACTAATACGCAGATTAGCGGTTATTTAGGTGAAAGCCAAATAGCGAGGATACGTGAGCTTGGCGAGAGAGAAGCTATTAACCTGCTGCGTGCGTTCACGCTACAGGATGCGCTAATCTTGATCAGACAAGCCATCGGGGAGGTCAATGCAAAAACGGGGGTTACTCATGAACTTGCGGAGTATGATGCACTCATGCGTCGGCATAAACTCCTTGAGAACATCCTGACCGCCCAAAGTACTGATATGATTGGACTGGATGAAATCTTAATGCTGCCTCAGCAGGTTGCCAAGGAAGATCGTTATGACCGTAGTTCGGCAAATGTGACGGTAAAAGTACTCAGTTCCGAAACGGAGTCCGATTTGCGTAGGCAAGCTGAAGCATTGTTGGTTAAGGCTTATGCGCTGTCTGACAAAATTAGCGATTTAAACAGAGAGAAATTATCGCTAGACTTGCCTGAGGATATTGCTCAGGCGGCTGGTTTATAAAATCCAGCGAAAGCTGGTCAGGTCGTCTTGCTGCGGGCGACCGGATGACTGTTAGCAGCCACGGATGGAGATACCAAAACATTTTAAAACATTGCTCGATCTGACGTCATGTAAAGTAATTGAGATCCCTGTTGGGTTAAATCCCTTTGTTGGTTGTTGAGCTCTCTACTGGTTCAAGACCTAGACGAGCCGGTTGTCTGATGTTGGTTGCCGTTTGTAACGCTCTCCATCTGTGCCTTTTTAATTTTAGGTGTCGCCATGAATAATAGAATTCCAGATTTTTATCCTAACGAAATTGTTGTTGGTAAAGTGGTTGCAATGAAGGCACGCTATGCCGTACTTAATGTTTGCGGGTGGCAATTGCCGCTTGAAACACGATTCATCGCCTGGGATGCCCTAAGACATCCTACTGAACACTTATCAATGGGTGACCGGCTTGAAGTGGTGGTCAATGATCAAAGGATAGGCGAAATTGCCTACCGGTTAGGTTTTCTTGACCCAATTATCCGTTGGCATGGCTATTGGCTGAGTCGATTGCCGCTTCTGGAAGACTTCTGGCCACAATTGCATGCCAAATATCCGGAGGGCTCTGTTATTGAGGTTGAGTTTCTTGGTTATAATAATCCCTATGTCGCAAGAGCGATAACAGCCGAAGGGTTTATCATTGATCTGCTCATCAATGATCTTCATCCAAGGAAAGGAAATTTAGGATTTAATAAAAAATTGAAGCCAGGGGAGCGCATTGAGTTAATTATTCGCAAATTCCGTAGACGATCAATTTGGGTGCAAAGGTACACAGCAACATCAACTGCCCAACATTTAGTTGAATCAGGTTACAACACACCTCGTTTGCCCTATTAGGCATAGCGGGAGCGAAGCTACAATTTGACGACATTTTAGCTGCAAGCCTTGTCACACAAGGCGTCCAGGTTGAGCCAGAAAATGCAATTTTCATCTCTTAAAAAAGTCTCCCGAAATAATTTCTCAAAAGTTTCATTATTCCGATGAGTTTTGAAAGATACGGAGCATGACCATTTAAAATAGCTTTTTCTTATGTGTCGTCTGGTTGCAGCTTCGCTCTCAATGAGCCATGATAGACGATTAAAAAACAGACGTTTTTATTTTTAATGGACATACTGTCGCACCCATGCAGTGTTTTATCTCTTCGACATCCCATCCATTTGGGGAGATAAATATTTAGCAGTTACGCCTTGAAAATATTGATCCGCAGGCCACCATCAACAGAGCAAAAAAAGGGGATGGTTTTTTTTCATTCAATCACAGTGATCGGCGAGTCACATCAACAATGTAGGAGTTTTATATGTTTACAATTGAGTCAACCGATGAAAATAAACGATGCTGGCTTTCAGGAGTATTCGAAACCGCATCAGAGGCAAAGGCTGAAATTGCCCGAATAACTCGAACCGAAAAGACCCTTCACTGTTTGAAGGAAATTGACATTCCTCAGCTCCCTGTTTTTGTAATTGAAGATCATGGTTTCACTTTCGGGGGGATCGAGTTAGTCGAACAAAACTTGAGCAGCCATTCCAGCCAAGGAAATGATGACTTTTGTCACTTTAACATCTTTTTAGTCAGCGAACGTTATGTCCCCAGCGAACCAGGTTGTGACGAAATGGGCATGCTCATGCATTGGCATGTCACGGATGACTATCTGCGTTCAGCTAATCGGAACGGGTTTGTTCAAATGCTATTAAAGTCGATGAATGACACCTGACTCCCGAAATCTTGATAACCTACACTGCAATAACACTCAATGACTATGCAATTCCAGCCATGAGCTCAGCTATGCTTCGATCACGATGGCTTCGGTTATGGCACAGTTAACTGTGGTTGTACTTGGGCTAAATTATTAAGCGAACCTGATGCTGATGCTTACCAAGTGTTACCGATCTGGTTATGCGGACATTAACAATAAAGTCGCTCTGTATGAGCCCCATTTTGTCGCAATATGCTGATTTTCCATTAAGTTACTTTAATTTAAATGGGAAAATCATGCCTGATCCAGACTTGCTCACTGTTCTACTAAATCCGGTTTTGGCCAGTAATGCCAGTTGGATAGCTAAAATTAACCGTCTACTTTCCGTCGGATACCAGACATTCAGTTATTGGAAGCCGATAACTGGTTTAGGTCGATAGTGTTACTTTGCCAATGACCGGTATCAGGAAGTTTAAATTCAAATCCGAATGTCGCTTATGGGTCGTTAGCTGGCGGTCAGTGCCAACTAAAAATCAACATACTCTCAGAGAGGCTTGGGTCAGGGTAGATTTTTTAAATAAATCCCCCGCTGCCCCTCGCTTTGCTCTTCCCCTTTTTCAAAGTGGGAGGTGAATAATTACAAGACTACCCTTGAAAAATATCAATGACCGCTTGTATCGCCTCTAATTGATAATCCTGGTGTCCATCAAATACTAATTTCATGACGAATTAAACACACAACAGTAAATTGGAAAACGGTTGGGTATTTTTCCAGCGGTAGGTATGAAAATCACGCTTATCGGTACTTAAAATACGTCCATGCCCTAAATTTTCGGCTAACAATACCAACGAGGCATCGGCAAAGTCCATCGGCAAATCGGTGTATTGCTGCATTAATGTAAAGATTTTCTCTTTATCGGTTTTGGGTATTTCAAATATTTCAAACGCACCGAGCTGATACATTTTTATAAAATTGAGTTGTGCCTTTACACCTTGCCGTTTTAATAGAATATGACAAACTTCTGTAATGACCGGATAAGTGCTAATCAGTTTTTCAGTGGTTGTTTTAGCAAAATCATCTGCTTCTTGATGATGCTTATCTTTTTTATCTGCCAAGGCAATCCAAAATCCGGTATCGGCAATAATCATATTTTATGACTCCAATCCAGATAGTCCTTATAATTTTCTGAAAGATTTTCGCCATCTTCTATACTGCCAATAAAGCCTGATTGCAACATGAGTTCATAGGCATTTTGACCTTCGGTTTTTGATGGATTTTTTGTAAAAATCTCATCAATAGCAAAAGAGATTAACTCAGAAGTATTCTTTTTTAGTGTTCTTTCCAGCAGGTGTAATTTCTCTAAGTGTTGACTGTCAAGTTCGGCAGTAATTTGCATGGCTTAGCCCTCGTGTATGAATTCGTACTCGTTCCCAAGCTCCAGCTTGGGAATGCAGACCCGGAAGCTCCAGCTTCCAGTCTCGCGAAGCTGGAGCTTGGGAACCAGAAGATTTCAAAAAATAAAATTTTTTGTCGTCTTTATAAGAGAAAATTAACGGTGTTAATCCTCTCTTTCAGCCTTTATTTTTTTTCTTTTTCAGCTTTTTCAGATTCCGATATCACTGCCGAATAACATTCCATCAAGCTTTCAGTATAGTTGGTGTGCGCTTCAGCAAGATCTTTAGCGGAACCAAAATCAACACGTAATTCTTCTAGTGTTTTTTTAGGATCTGCAGCTTGGGCTAACATCAGCATTTTTGCATAGTTACGATAAGCCGTCAGACGAGTGGGGTCGAAAGCAAAAATACCGGGCATATTTTGTGAGGTGGTATCTACCACGCACTTGGTCATGTACTCAGGTGTTATTTTGTAATCTTTAATATCCGCTTCTTTCTGCATTTGTTCTAATACAGCTTGTTCGTATTGATTTTTATCTGCGCAAGCCGGGAGTAATAATGCGGATAAAGAAATGAGTAATATTTTTTTCATCAAGGGTTACCGTTATTGAGTGTAGTGTTATTTGCCGCATTATACGCACTTACCTTACTTTTAAGATAAAAGCTTAATATCGTGTCTTAATCCATCTCCTTCATTGCCTGTCTTATCCAAGCCTCTGCTTCTGCATTTATATCAGTTGCTTTGCGACCTTTACTTTCAATAACAGGTCCAATTTTTAGCTTTATCACGCCGGGGTATTTTAAAAAGCTATAGCGAGGCCAATAATCACCGGCATTATGAGCAACAGGAATAACAGGATAACCTGATTTACAAGCCAACATGGCTCCGCCGATATTAAACTTCAACACATCTCTAACACCCGCACGCGTCCCTTCAGGGAAAACCAGTACAAATAAACCTTCATTTAGATATTTTGTACCTTTTTCAAGCAACGCACGTAGCGCCGCACGCTGATTTTTTCGGTTTATAACGATCGATTTCAAGGTTAGCAATGACCAACCCCAAATCGGTAAATAGAGCAATTCCCGTTTTATAACAACGGAATGAGGGGGAAGAATATACCGTAAGGCCAGCGTTTCCCATGCAGATTGATGGTTACTTAATAAAATAGCCGGCTGTTCTGTGTTGATGTGCTCCAGTCCTTCGACTTGATAAGTGAGACCGCAAAAAACTTTCGTCATCCAGCCGATAATGGCGCACCAGGCATGACCTATCTGCCAACGAATTTTAAAGGTTGTCAGCATCCCTAAAATAAGCAAGATACCTACTATAGTAGCGGTAGAAAAAATACCCAAAAACAAAAGGGTAGAACCTATATAGTTTTTATGCCGTGTGTCTTGAGGTGATGTATTTTGCTGCGTCATATAAATTGTCAAAAGTAGGAATGTTGAGGTCGGGATTATCAATTAAAGTTTTTTGGCCTTTACCGGTTTTAACCAGTATTGGCTGTGCGCTTACAGTCTCGGCCGCTTGTAAATCACGCAAGGAATCGCCAATCACGGCAATGGTTGTTAAGTCGGCATTATAATCAGCGGCAAAGGCTTTAAGTAAACCTGCCTTGGGTTTACGGCAATCACAAGTACTATCCGCGCCGTGCGGGCAATAATAAATGGCAGTAATTTCACCGCCTTTTTCGCTGACTAACCGGCGCATTTTAGCGTGAATTTGTTCCAGCATCGGTTCATCAAGCAACCCTCGCGCAACCCCTGATTGATTGGTGACGATAATAACTTGATAGCCCTGCGAGTTAAGCAAAGCAATCGCCTCAAGGCTCCCGTCAATGGGTATCCACTCATCAGGGGATTTAATAAAGGTATCGGAGTCGTGATTAATCACTCCATCCCGATCCAGTAAAATATAGTGTTGTTTAGGCATGGGTATTTATTTATGCAGGTTAATTAATCATCCAGTGTAACCACTTAGTCGATGTCGGTTTTATTGGATTCAACCGCGATTGTGGTAGGATCGATGATTGGCTCGGGAATTTTTATTGTTAGCGCCGATATTGCAAGGCTTGTTGGTGCGCCGGGATGGTTGATGGTGGTTTGGATAATTTCTGGGTTCATGACCATTTTCGCCGCTCTGAGTTATGGCGAACTTGCAGGAATGTTCCCCAAGGCAGGGGGCCAGTATGTATATCTCAGGGAAGCATATAACCCGCTTACCGGTTTCCTTTATGGCTGGACACTGTTCCTGGTTATCCAGACAGGCACAATTGCTGCCGTTGCCATGGCTTTTGCAAAGTTTCTCGGAGTCATCATTCCGGAGGTATCCGAAAGTGTTGTCTGGTTTCAGGCCGGGTTTTTTAAATTAGGGCCGGTCCAGCTTGTCGCCATCGGGTCAATAGCGCTTCTCACCTGGATCAACACAAAGGGTATCCATGAAGGGAAAAAAGTCCAGAATGGTTTTACCTCAGGAAAATTTGTCCTGCTTCTGCTGTTCATTGTTATAGGGTTGGCTTTTGCTTCAAATCACTCTTCCATTGACCTGAACAGTGCCATTTTCTGG
>CAIUYS010000044.1 GCA_903903365.1 uncultured Methylococcaceae bacterium | reverse complement strand
CTTATGACCAGCTTACATTTTTAATTATGTGTTACCCACTGTAAATCACATAGAGCCATAAAATCTCCCCTAACCCCTCTTTTTCAAAGAGGGGACTGAATAAGTACAAAGTATGTTATCTTTCTTTGCTTCAGTTGATAGTTCACGTTTTTAATTAAATACCCATGTTCAAGATTTTTTTATATGCAATATTGTTGTCCCCCCTCCCTTTGGGAGCCAATCGTTCGTGGGCCTGGAGTTTATACGCTATCTTGCTGGCTTTGGCGGGATTAATGACCAGTGTTTCCGTGTTATTGGGTAGAACCGATATACGTGTCAGTTTGCAGGTTGTTAAGTATCCATTTTTTCTGATTTGCATACCGGTCGGCTGGAGTGTGTTGCAACTGTCTAATGTTGCACCGGATAGTTGGGCGCATCCTTTTTGGCAATTAGCGGCTGAACAATTACCCCTGACTGTTCAGGCGCATATCAGTTTGGCTCCGCAGGAAACGGCGACGGCGCTGATGCGGTTAGTCAGTTATTTTCTGGTTTTTTTTATTAGCCTGCAATTTAATCAGCACAGTAAAAATGCCGTATTTACTTTCAATAACCTGGCTTATGCCGGCTTGATTTATGCCGTTTATGGCCTGGTTATTTATTTGGGTCAATTTAACACGCTGTTATGGTTTGAAAGATGGGCATCCATGGATGCAGTGACCAGTACGTTTGTTAATCGTAATTCTTATGCGACTTACGCCGGCTTAACGCTATTGGCGGGATTTCCTTTGCTTTTTGAAAAAATACAATCCTGTTTTCAGTATGGCTTTAAAAGCAGCTTTGGCCGGCAGTATTTTGTTGAGAATGTGTTTGTTCGTGGTTGGTTTCCTTTGTTGCTTATTATTACCATTACGACTGCACTATTTTTAACCCAGTCTCGGGGTGGATTTTTAAGTACGGCATTGGCGGTTTTGGTTTTTTTTATTGTTTTGCTGTTGAGTCGAAAAATAAAAAACAATGTCGCTGTTATGATGTTGCTGGGTATTCTCAGTGTCGTTTCTTGGGGTGTATTTGAGCGTAGTGGTGATAAATTAATCGACCGGCTTGATTCTATATCACCTGATAAGGAAGGACGTTTATCGGTTTATGAGGTTTTATCAAAAGCTAATGCTGAAAATAGCTGGCTGGGAGTGGGTTACGGGAGCTTTGAAAAAAGCTTTTGCTTATATAGAGATGAAACTATCGTGGGTCATTACGATAAAGCGCATAACACTTATTTGGAAAATATTTTTGAATTAGGCTTGTTGCAAGCCTCGGCCTTATTTATAGCGCTATTTATAATGGCTTTAATTTGTCTGCGCGGTGTCTGGGCAAGACATAGGAACTGGATTTACCCTGCCATTGGCTTTTCAGCAAGCTTACTGGTAGGGACTCACGCCTTGGTTGATTTCAGTCTGCAAATACCGGCTGTAGCTTATACCTACGCTTTGATAATGGGTGCTGCTGTTGCCCAATCTTTACCAACCCGAAAAGACTGATAAACGTATAGATTTTCAGAAATTAAACGTCCAATTCAATTCGCTTTTACAGGCAATAGCTGAAGCGATTGCACTCCGGTTTTTTAATCGACTTGCGCTTAACCTAACGCCTTTTTTATCTGTGTCAGCTGAGTTGAGTAGGGTGCGCATCGCGCACCAAAACCATGGCAGAGTAATAGATTCAATAGGCACCCGATAGAAAACAATAATAGATTTTGGTGCAAATAAAAGCGTTTAGTGGAGGCAATTTTAGGTGCGCGATGCGCACCCTACCTCTGAACCCGGTTATTAAACCTTTTAGCAAAAGTGGGGACTTAGTTATTGCGAGTTGCACTTATCAGTTAAGGCAGCATTTTTAGGTTAAGCAACTTGTTGAGGTATTTAAAGGCAGGAATCACTTTTTGAAAAAGACTCAGTTCTTTCCTGGTTGCCTGGTGTCTTCTGTCCAGGCCGGAGCGGCGTTCCGAGATACGACGATCAGCAAAGGGCAAAGGGCTAATGTTGGCACGGCGACGATCCGAGTTGGGCTTTCTGCGGTCGATGGTATCTTCGCGTAAATAGCGGGCAACTTTTACCAGCATCCAGGCATGGCTCATACCCCAGTAATAGATCGAAAAAACGCTAATGAACACGTAGAAAATCAGCGATTCGGGGGCATTAAACAGAAGGTCGGCCGTTAAGCCTATAACCGCCAAAATTGCAGTGTACCCTAGCAGGATGAACAAAATTGAATACTTTCCAAAGCCGGCAACTTGGAGAATATGATGAAAATGTTCTCTGTCAGGCGCAAAGGGTGAGCGTCCTTTTCGTATGCGCCGTAATATGATGCCGAACGAATCCAAAATAGGTGCCGCAATAAGCCATAATACCGTAGCGGGCGAAATGATTTTATGGTCGCCCTGCGAGACAGAAATGACCAGCCAACAAATGGTGAAGCCAAACAGCATGCTGCCCGCATCGCCAAGAAAAGTCAGGGCTTTTGCGCGTCCTTTAATGGGGAAGTTGCATAACAAAAAGGCTGCGGTAGCCGGAGCAAGGATAGCGCAAAGTTGCAAGCACTCGCTGGACTCATAAATAATGCACAAAAGCGACAGTAGAAAATAGATGGTAAATGAAATGCCGCCTGCCAGGCCGTCAATGCCATCAATCATATTGAAGGCGTTGATGCCTCCTACCACTGCAAACACGGTAAACAAAGTAGAAAAATGGCCGAGTTGTATTTCACCAAAACCAAACAAATCGCCCAGGCTGGTTATCTCAACGCCGCCCCATTTTATCATGATCAACGTTGCCGCTATTTCAGCGATAATGCGGGGTTTAACGTTTAAGCCTTTAAAGTCATCAATCACCCCAGTGACGACAATGATGGCGACGGCTGCCAAAAAAGCAATATTGACTGGATTGGCCAGATTATGTATCAAGATAATGTAAGCAATGCAAAAAAAGATCGCCACGCCACCAATTAGCGGGATTTCTCCCTGGTGTTTTTTTCGGGAGCAGGGGCGATCAGTAAGGCCGATTTTAAATGCCACCGGTCTTGCCAGCATAATGGCTGCAACGGTTATAAAAAAAGCGTCACTGGCTATTATCGCTGCACTTGATAATTCGAAATTGTTCATAAAAATAATTAGTACCGTTTTTATTTTTGCATTACCGGTAGATTGTCCGAGAATAGTCACCGTAGTCAGGTTTTCTATTTTCGGGCAGTCTACTGTCGGGGGAGTCCGATATTTAAGCTATGTTACAAAGGTTATGCGCGAAATGACTTAAGCACATTACCCCTGAATCCAACCCTATCCAGCAGGAGAGGGTTCTTGTAAATTGGGCATAAAACCTGTGTAGAGATCTATGCCTGGAGGGTCGAGAGTTTGATATTCACGTAATTTTATGCACGTTCCAAAGGCCGCCTTTACCCGATGATACGACAGTGTAAGGTGGTCTAAAAATACTATCAAATGAGCCAGAAAAGCTGCTGTGCCGCTAAAAGGTAATGAAAGAAATTATCGTAACGTTTAAGGCAACCGTAAAAATATCAGCAGAGGGACGTTAAATATCCCGGTATCGGTAAAAGCATCCAATTCTAAGATCAGGAGAAAATGCTTCGCTATAGATAGCATTAATAGTAATCAGGTATTTATTTTTTTACTTAATAAATTGTATAAAACACTTTGTTTTTCATTTTTTTAATATAAAAAATTGTATCATTTATGTACAAAATGCATAAAATTTTTTTGCAAAAATAACTCTCTTTTTTCTTTGATATCCTTTTTACCTAAAAGAAACGAGGCTCTTGCTCTATTTTTATGCAAAGATAAATGTACGTTAAATAAGGGTTATAGCGGTGTATGTGGATTTTCGAATAAAAAATAACTTTGAAATCGTGTTGACCTACTATCTGCCTTATCATGGCAAATATGACCTGATTGAGTGTTGCTCGGTGCGCATATTTATTCTTGGATATCGACTGGCTGTTTAACTAAATTACCACGATCTTATCTACTCCTATAAAATAGGGTCTTTTGCTTTAGGCTTGTTAATGCGTATTCATTCACTCCCGATTCAATTGGTTAACCAGATTGCCGCAGGTGAAGTGGTCGAAAGGCCTTCTTCTGTGGTTAAAGAACTGGTTGAAAACTGCTTTGATGCCGGGGCGGGACACATTACTATTGAGATAGAGCAGGGCGGCGCTCGACTGATTAAAATCAGGGACGATGGTTGCGGGATAGTTAAAGAGGATTTGTCGCTGGCTTTGTCACGTCATGCGACCAGTAAGATTGCTACTTTGCAGGATTTGGAGCAAGTTGCCAGTATGGGTTTTCGGGGTGAGGCGTTGCCCAGTATTAGTTCTGTAGCGAGGCTTACGTTGATTTCACGTACTGGTGATGCAAAGTGTGCCTGGTGTGTGACGGCAGATGGTTCTGAACAAAATTTTGATCCGCAACCCGATCCGCATCCGCAAGGCACGACGGTTGATGTGCGTGATTTATTTTATAATACACCGGCCAGGCGCAAATTTTTAAAAACCGAAAAAACCGAATTTGCTCATATTGAAACATTAATAAAAAGAATGGCGCTGAGCCGGTTCGATATTGGTTTTACGCTGTTACATAATCAGAAAGAAGTGCTTAATCTTAAGCCGGCAGCAACGGATAGCGCACAAGAACACCGGATTGCCGGTATTTGTGGTTCAGCTTTTATTGAAAATTCGGTAAAAATTGACTTTGCCGCCTCAGGCTTGCAATTAACCGGCTGGGTCGGTTTGCCGACTTTTTCCCGCAGTCAACAGGACATGCAGTTTTTCTATGTCAACGGTCGCTTGATAAGGGACAAGCTGTTTTCTCATGCGGTTAAGCAGGCTTATCAGGATGTTTTGTTTCATGGACGGCACTCTGTTTTTGTCTTGTATTTGACGCTTGATCCAACGCTGGTTGATGTTAATGCGCATCCGGCAAAGCTGGAAGTGCGGTTTAGAGAAGGCCGTTTGGTACATGATTTTTTATTTACCGCGCTGCATCGATCATTGGCTAAGGTGAGACCCGAACACTGCGTAGTGAGTCTTGACGATCATGTCAGTTTACCCTTAACGCCTGACGTACTGCCTGAGCAAGCACGCCCAATCTTTGATCAACAACCTGTTTATAACCCAAGGCCGCCTCAGCAAACGTCACTGCCGACAGTCGCAGAAACAATAAGCGCTTATGCGTCCTTGTATCCGGAAGAGTCGGTCGTACAAAAACAGCAGCCACCACTAACGTCAGCACAAGATACGCCGCCGTTAGGCTATGCAATCGCGCACTTGCACAATATTTATATTCTGGCTGAAACACCCAAAGGCATTATTTTGGTGGATGCGCATGCGGCCCATGAACGGGTGACTTACGAGCGCCTGAAAAAGCAATATCAATCAGGCTCGATACCTCGTCAACCGTTGTTGTTGCCCATTAAGATAAACGTCAGTTCAGCGGAAGCGGATTTGGCCGAGCAGGAACATGAGTTCTTTGGTTCTTTGGGGTTTGAGCTTAATCGATCCGGGCCGGAAACCATCATTCTTCGTTCAACGCCGGCTTTATTGGGCACTATCGATAAAGAACAATTGATACGTGATGTATTGGCCGATATAACCGAGCATGGTATGAGTCAGCGTATTCAGGAGCAATCCAACCAGTTGTTGTCCACTATTGCCTGTCACGGGGCGGTTCGTGCTCGTCGTCGTTTGGGTATCGATGAGATGAACGCCTTGTTGCGGGATATGGAGCAAACCGAAAGAATAGGGCAGTGTAATCACGGCCGACCGACCTGGATAGAATTATCGACGAATGATCTCGATAAATTTTTTATGCGAGGTCAATAACTTAGATAACTCTCAATAAATAACCCCCACCCTATCGTTCCCTCGCTCCAGCGCTCATCGTTATAGACAAGTATATGAAGACACCCAAAGCTCCTTATTCCTGCAGGGATTGGGAGTGCGCCTACAATGGAGGTCAGGCTTTGCCTGACAGTCAGGCAGGCAGGCAGAGCTTGACCTCCTCGAGTTGCACAAGCTCCCAAACTCCGGCAGGCACTTGTGTATAACGATGAGCGCCGGAGCGTGGGAACCAGGCGAATCCTGAGGAGATATTTTCTGCGTGCTGCCTTAAGGTTAAATCGTTCGCTGAGCGGAGTCGAAGCGGACAACTCGCTTTGACTCCGCTCAGTGGTAGGGTGCGCATCGCGCACCTAAAACCGCATCCACTAAACGGTTTTATTTGCACCAAAATCTATTATTGTTTTCTATCGGGTTTTACTCTGGCATGGTTGTGGTGCGCGATGCGCACCCTACTAAGCTAAACAGTAGTATTGCGAAACTTGGCGGGTGTTATTTATTTCATGTCTTTCATACAGGTGAATTTTAAGCAAATTTTGAGATTCTTTTTATGGAAAATTGAGAATCATTTAAGGATGATGCAAACGTCAAATACAAGCAAGTAATTATATGGATGGGAAATTACCCATTACTAAAAAAACCATGGTTGATTGATGACAAAATATTGCAGGTTGAAATGTAGCTTATTAAGTTTTTAATCTCAGTATTGACGCTCCTTAAATTGAATCAAGAGTTAAAAAGTATCGGATAAAAGACAATAAACGTAAGTAATTTATTTTTTTCGTAAAGCTAAAAAATAGTTGTCAATCCCGTGGAAGGATTGACAACTAAAGCGGTTGCATAAAGTATCAACCTAAGCCTAAAAATTACCAGATCCTAAGCTTGGGAAGACTATACCGGAAGATTGTTAAATAAAGATTAAAGTAAGAGGCACTTGCAAAACCCATTAAAGCGAATGGAATTAATAGCCTGAAGGTGAAAAAAAGAAAATTCACCTGTCTAAAATGATAAAATAT
>CAIUYS010000043.1 GCA_903903365.1 uncultured Methylococcaceae bacterium | reverse complement strand
TGTCAGATTGTGTTGTTTGTTCATAACCCTTGCCAGCATTACTGGGCCGATATTATTGAAGACAAAGAACTGTTAAAAGCCGAGCGCCACCGTCACGCCTATAAATCGGGGGCGACGGCATCATTGGCCGAAGCCGATTTGCATCTCCATTCACAACCGTTGCTTGCCGCCTGGGGTAAGCAGGGGCGTGATTATATTCGTTTGCTGGATCAGTTTGATGACACCCAAGCTTATAGAAACTGGTATTGGCCGGACAGTAAAATCGACCTGTTCAAAGATTACTGCGAGCCTGAAGCAGGCAGTCTGTTGCAACAATTACAACAAACCATACTGGATTTGGAGCCACTGCCAGCGACGCCGGTTGACTTGCCTGAAGCCGATGACTCGTTGGTGTTTCATGTGGCCCATAGTCCGCAGCGTGAGGTTGAAATTCTTCACGACCAGTTGTTGGCCCGCTTTAATGCAAATGACGGCTTACATCCACGCGATGTGATTGTTATGGTGCCGGACATTAATAATTATGCGCCACATATCCGCGCTGTATTTGGCAACATGAAGCCCGATGATGCCCGTTTCATACCTTATAGTTTGGCCGATCAGCAACTGCGAGGCCAAAATCCCTTGCTGGTTGCGGTCGAAACCTTGCTTAATCTGCCTGACTCGCGCTTTGCCGTGAGCGAGTTTCTGGGCTTGCTGGAAGTGCCGGCTTTAAGGCAGCGTTTTGCCATTGATGAAGTCGCTATTCCTAAATTACATCAATGGCTTGAAGAGGCCGGTATCCGCTGGGGTTTAAATGCCGCGCAACGTGTGCAAACGGTGGCGATGCCTGAGTTGATGGAAGCCAATACCTGGCAATTTGGCTTGCGCCGGATGTTGCTGGGTTATGCCGTCGGTGCCGGTGAGGCGTTTAACGGTATTGAACCTTACGATGAAATTGGCGGATTGGAGGCGCAATGGGTTGGCGGTCTTGCTTATTTATTGGAAACCCTTGAAAAGTACGCTGACTTGTTGCGTCATGCGCTCAGTGCCAATGACTGGCAGCGCACGCTGTCTGCTCTGTTGGCCGATTTTTTTGAGTTCGGCAGTAGCGAGCGGGAGCAAAAAACCCTGGAGACGCTTGACCGAGCCTTGGCAGCGTGGCGACAAATCTGCGAAAAATCCGGCTTAACGGCTACTGATACTTTGCCCTTGAATGTGGTTCGTGAAGCGTGGTTGGGGGCAGTGGACGAGCCTAATCTTCAGCAGCGTTTTTTAAGTGGCCGGGTTAATTTTTGTACCTTGATGCCGATGCGTGCCATCCCGTTTCGGTTAATCTGTTTGCTGGGGATGAATGATGGTGATTATCCGCGTAGTCAGCCGGTAAACAGCTTTGATTTGATGAGTCAGCGCGGGCAATATCGACCGGGCGACCGTTCACGTCGGCAAGATGATCAATATCTGTTTCTGGAAGCGTTGCTGTCATCAAGACAACAACTTTATATCAGTTGGGTAGGCCGCAATATTCGCGATAACAGTGAGCGTCCGCCTTCGGTGCTGATCAGTCAGCTACGCGATACGCTGGCTCTGGGTTGGCAACTGGCCGATAACCGGCCGCCGTTGCTGAAAGCATTAACCGTTGATCATCCGTTGCAACCTTTTAGCACGCAGTATGTCATCAAAAATCGGGATGCGCGTTTGTTTACTTATGCACGGGAATGGTTTGAGCACCCTGAGTTGGTTGGTTTGCCCGCTTCAACCACCACAACAGCGTATGAAAAAGCCTTTACTCTGAGTCTGGAAGCGTTGGGGCGTTTTCTTAAAGCGCCGGTAAAAACCTTCTGTAATAACACGCTTAAATTTGGCTTTGATCAAGAAACCGTCACCAGTGAAGATAACGAACCGTTTGGTTTTAACCGCTTGGAAAGTTATGTGCTGGGTAAAAGTTTGCTGGATGCCCTGCAAAGTGAAACACCCGACAACACGGCGGTTTTCTTGGAGCAGCAGCGCACGACTATGGCGCGGCAAGGTAAACTTCCGCTTGGCGGTTTTGCCCATGCGGCGTATGCGGATATTGCCGACCCTGTCAGTCAGGTCTGGCAGCGTTATCAGTCATTGCTTGTTTTATGGCCGACTGAACTTGAGGCAAGCGTTATTGATTTGAGTTTTGCATTGGCGGATAGCATGACGGTTCAGTTAACCGGCGAGTTAATTAATTTGCGGCAAAGCAACGATGGACTGCGTACCGGTTTGATTCATATAACCGCTCAAACGTTGCTAACCGGCACCGACAAAATAAAATACCACAACCTGCTGCTGTACTGGGTGCAACATTTGGCGGCTTGCGCCTCCGGCATTAATGTACAAACAGTGGTGATGGGGTCGGATAGCGTGATTGAGCTTGCTCCACAGACTCAAGTCGAGGCTTTTGAACAACTTAAAATAGTAACCCAGGCGTGGCTGGTGGGGATGCAGGCACCGTTACCGCTTGCCTGTAAAACCGCATTTGCCTGGTTAAGTGCAGCACCGGATAAAGCCAGGGATGCCGCAAAGATTGCCTATCAAGGGGATGACTGGACGCCGGGTGAAGTGGCTTACGATGCTTATTTGTCGCGGTTTTTTCCAACCTTTGCCAGCTTGATTCAAGCAACTGCCTCCGGTGATTTTGAGACGTGGACGGAAACGCTTTATCGATCTGCATGGACTCAACTTAAGCAACAAACTGCACAGGATGCACAAGCATGACCGTCGCCAATCTCTTAAATCCGCTTGATTTTCCGTTGTCCGGCACCCGCCTGATTGAAGCCAGTGCCGGTACCGGCAAGACTTATACGATTGCGGCCTTGTATGTTCGACTGATTTTGGGACATGGTCAAAGTGAGGCGCAATCCGGTCGTGACTTATTGCCGCCTGATATTTTGGTGGTCACTTTTACTGATGCAGCGACCAAAGAATTACGTGAACGTATTCGCGCACGACTGACTCAGGCCGCCGGTTATTTTCGTGAACAGTCGGTAGCGGGTGATGATTTTTTGGAACCGCTACGCAACAGCTACTCCCGTGACAAATGGCCTGCTTGTGCCCGTCGTTTGGAATTGGCGGCCAACTGGATGGACGAATCCGCTGTTTACACCATTCATGGTTGGTGCAATCGTATGTTGCAGCAACACGCTTTTGACAGCGGCAGCCTGTTTCGTCAGGAAGTTAACACCGATGATGCCGAACTTTTAAATGAAGTGGTGCGGGATTATTGGCGAACGTTTTTTTATCCGTTATCTGTGGTGTCCTGTCAGGCGGCGCTCAAGTTGGCGGCTTCGCCAGAAGCATTAACTAAATTGCTTAAGTCGTTGTTGTCTGAAACCGAAGCGAAGGGCCTTGAGTGCGCCAACACCGACATAGCGGCTGTCTTTAAAAGCTGGGAGACGTGGGAGCAAACGCGCGGTAATCTGGAAAAGGTTGCGCGCCATTTATGGGCACTCCATAAAGAGGAAATAGACGATTTGCTTAACATGGCTTCTGGTGAGCGTTGGTTAAACGGAGTTAAATACGCTCCCGCGACTTTCACTAAAAAATTGACTGACCTAAGCGCGTGGGCGCATCGTGGCGTTAAGCTGAGTATTGAGGATCTGGCAAAATTCGGCCAACAAAAATTAGTATTAGGTCTAATCAAAAACCATCAAGATAAAGCCGGTCAGTTACAGCATATTGCCTTTCAAGCTATTGATGAGTTGGTCAGTCATGTTGAGAAAGAAATAGACGTAACAAAAACGCTAACGTTGCACGCTATCCATTGGATCAGGCAGCGGTACGATACCGAAAAACAGCGCTTGGCGCGCATGACCTTTGACGACATGCTGACGCGATTGGATAAGGCGCTGCAAGGCGGCAACGGTGAGCGCTTGGCCGGTGTGATTCGTGAACAATATCCG
>CAIUYS010000042.1 GCA_903903365.1 uncultured Methylococcaceae bacterium | reverse complement strand
GCACAATTACTTAAGGAATCTTGTTAATTCCTTAAACAATTAGCACAATTACTTAAGGAATCTTGTTAATTCCTTAAACAATTAGCACAATTACTTAAGGAATCTTGTTAATTCCTTAAACAATTAGCATAATTACTTAAGGAATCTTGTTAATTCCTTAAGCAATTAGCACAATTCCTTGAGGTATTTTGTTAATTCCTTAAGCAATTAGCACAATTGCTTGAGGTATTTTGTTAGGCCCTCGAGAAATTAGTATAAAAAGCCAAGGTTTTGTGCCCTACACAAGCTATTAAGTTCAGGCTTTCCGCTAAAAAATACTTTTTTACGTATTTTCGGGAATTAATGGGTCAGATTAAATTGATTTTACCCCATTGATTATCACGGTTATTGTTACTCGAATAATTCGGCGTGCGTTCCTGTTCTAATAAATATAACCCGATCATCTTTGCCGCTATCGTCAATCTTATAGATTAAGAGGAAGTCGCCACCTATGTGGCATTCTCGATGATTTATCCATTTTCCGGTTAAAGGATGATCTAGCCATTCGGCAGGTAAAGGCGCAACATTATCAATAAGTAACAGCATAGCTTCCTTTAAGCTATTCAGGTCGTAGCGACCACTATGAGCCAAGCGTTGCCAGTCCTTTTGAAATTCCTTTGTTCGTGTAAATTCACGAGGGGGATCAGTGCGCTTACTCTGCGCTGTTTTTTTCGAGGTCATCAAACAAGTCTTGAATAGTTGCAAATATAGGCAATTTACCGGAATCGGCTTCTTCCATTGCTGAACAGGTCACTGGATTGGGTGCTTTAACTTCAAAAGGCAAGCCATTATGAGTGACTACTTGATGCAAGAATAAGCGGATAGCATCAGATACATTTAGACCACAAGCAGCTAATATCCGTGTGGCGTTTTCTTTTAAATCAGGATCAATTCGAGAGCGTATCTCGGTAATCTTAAGTGGATGAGCGATAGACATAATAATATTCCGTCAATGTAACTACATAGTTAAAGTATAGCACTGGTGCTATTTTTGAGTAAACAATACCTGCTCTTCGCAATTCATAGCGACAAGTGTCCGTAATAATAAATCAACACCCTTTCAGATTCAGAGTGGCTTGAGTCATGAGTTGATATTACCGGAATTGGTTTTGCGTGATTAATTTGTCAGTTTATCTGCCAAAAACTATTGCCTGTAGTCATGATATAATGGCCGTTCTAAATTAAGGCCAATCAATGACTGATCAAAATATTCAAGCAATACAACTACATCCGCTTTGTACTTACTTTCCGAGAATGTCGGATGCCGAGTTTATTTCACTTAAAGCCAACATTCAGGATATCGGACAAACCCACCCCATTTACACACTTGACGGCATGATTCTGGATGGCGGCAATCGCTATCGTGCGCTTTGTGAGCTGGGTATCAAGCCGGTGATGATTGAGTACACCGGTTCTAATCCGACCCAATTTATCTTGTCATCAAATTTACACCGTAGACATTTAACGCAAGGCCAAGCGGCGGCTATTGTATCGGCGTCTCAAAGTTGGGTAAAAGCCCAGGTAGCCGATCATGAAAAATTAGCCAGTTCTGCGCCGTTAGAGACGGCAGAATCCAGGGCTAAACAATCAGGGGTTGGGCAGCGCACGCAACAAATGGCTGACAAGCTGGTTAAGGAAGCACCGGCAGAGTTGGTAAAGGAAGTGATAGACGGCAAAAAAAGCCTGACTAAAGCCATTAAAGAAATCTCGCCTCCCAAGCCGGTAACACCCAAACCTGAGCCGGTTCCGGTTGTTGATCAACAGATCGATGATGATCATCAAGAGCAGTTGACCAGTATTATTGATGAACAGCAAGGTCTTATAAAAACCTTGGAAGCCGATAACACCGCCATGCGGAAAGTGTTTGAGTCTGACGACAGGGTTTTTGCGTCGTTTGAAGAGGTTAAGGCATTAACTGAATTGAACCGGGTTTTAAACGAACGCATCACCGGTTTGATGACTGAAAAAGATGAGGCCATTAAGGCCGCTGCCTACTGGAAGGATCAGTTCTTGACACTGGAAACCGAGCTTGATAAACACCTTGAAAAATAACCGTTTAACTCAAGAGAAGGCCCGTTAATGTTTACCTTGCCTTCAGTGTGGAACCTGGTTATTTCTTCCCTTGTGTTTATTGTGGTCGCCCGGTATTGCCAGCGTTATCTGGAAGCACAAGGTTTGCCCGGTGGCATGACACGCGGCTTATTGGTGTTTATATTCGCTTCTTTTGTGTCATGGGGTTCAGGGGAACTGGTGGACTGGACAGAAGAAAAAATAACCGGGCCGCAAGCAGTCGTGCAAGCGCCTGATGAGTTGTCGCAACTGCTGAAGATTCTCGGTCAGACGCAAGCGTTAACCCCGGAACTCACTAAGCCCGATTCCAATTAAGATATGATGTTGCTGGCTAATCCAGACTATCCTTATTTATACAGGATAAACCTCCCTGATTTAATGCCGATATTTTTGTCCCGACTTAATTGAGTCGTCTTAATCTACAAATAATCAACGAATAAGTAAAAATGAATAGTGATAGTCAAAAAATAGAAATAGCCAAAAAATTTGCTGAACTGCATAACGCCCCGTTTGCTCTATGGACGCCTGAAAAGGATTATCTGTCAGAGGATGAACGTTATTTGGCAGCTTATGACAACCTTCTTATGGGTGTTTACGGTGATTGCTACGGCATTAATGCAGAATATGATGAAGCCGGTGATTTAATCACTGAAGCCACAGAATTTGAAGTTAACGTTGACCGATTTGAAACAACCGATGATCACAGTGAAATGTTCTATTTTGAAATAACCAGTGAATTAACAGGGATGGGTAAATTCATTGAAGAACATGGCAAGCATGGTGATTGGTAGTTGCCCACTAAGGAACAGCCATGAATATCGACTATCACACCGTTATTACCATTGAGTCAGGCAAACGTAGCGGGAAACCCTGTATTAGAGGTTTACGTATTACCGTTGATGATATTCTTGATTGTTTTGCTGCTGGCATGACTGAACAAGAGGTTTTAGAGGATTATGATTATTTAACTCAAGACGATATTAGGGCGTGTTTTTCTTATGCAGTCGATAGAGAGCGTCGTACTGTACTGGTCGGTATTTGTAACCCCGACCGAAACGCTTGAAGACTCCGGTAGTTTTAAAAGCGCGAGTTACGAGGTTGCAAGCCCCGCCACGCTTAAGTTTTTCTTCGTGCTCTTCGTGTCTTCGTGGTGAAAGCTCTTCAAAATTTTACTGATTTAAAAACTCACTTTCGTTGAATCAAGCTCAACGTTCTTTCCGGTAATTTTTCTGTGCTTACGCCTTCCAGATGCAGGCGGGCATCTTCATGTACCGTGGTCATAAAGTTTATCAACTGAATTTCGTGGTGCATTCTATTTTCAAAGTCTTCGGCTTCCCACATTTGATTTAATAAATGTTTCGCATGATGATGAATGGTGAAAGCAACGGCTTCGGGCAGGTGGGTGTAACTGGCCTGTATTGAACGCTTAAGCTGATCCAGTGCGGCCAAATATTGCTTGTAATCTTTAATGTCCTGTTTGCACCGGGTTTTAAACATGGTTAACTCGGTTTCGTTTTTAGTGCGTAACAGGGTGATTTCATGCGTTAACTGGACACTTTTCTTTTTTAAATCTGCTTCCAGCGTTTTTTCAGCCAGCACGCGCCGGTGTTTAAGTTGGGCTTGCTGATCCTGGTTGGCGGTTCTCCAGTGCAAATTTTCATCTTTAATGGTATGAAAAAGCTTAAGCAAAGCAAGAACCCGATTTTTTAACGTTATCATAAGCTAAACAAGAGTGGCTATTTTTTGCTGCAAGGTGAGTAAAGCCTCAATATCTTGTTGGTTTCGATATCGGGTATTTTCTTGTTGTAATTGCAGATAAGTGGTATTGGAAATTTGTGGTTTAAGCATCAGCAAGTCTTTATCGATAGCGTGAGACAACGCCTGTAGTTGCTGACGATTATCGGCCATTAACAAGCGTTTTCTCTTTACCTCATTAAAGTAATTGATTTGCACTTTTTTGAAATAAAACAGTTGCTTAAATTGCTCCTGCTTGGCTTGGCTAAACAAGAGTCGCCGTTGCAGACGTTGTCTGGTGGAAAAGTAATCCAGGCAAGCCGTGACAACAAGTTTACCTATCAGCAATAAGCCGGTTATCAATAACAAGGCAAATCCGCTTAACAGTGTGGCCAAGCCCAGTTGCGTCATGAGTCCGGGCAGTCCCGGTATCGCCAGCCATAGCAACAGGTCTGCCGATGTTAATACGGTAAATGCAGCGAGTAACAAGAGTAGGGCAATTCTAACAATCAAAATGGCAACGGGTATTTTTAATGGCACGAATGGCTATTGTACCCAATTTTTTAGCAAAAGCTTTAACAGCCATAGTTACAATACCTCAAAACGCATAATCCGTATTCATACTGCAAGCTTGTGCGGATGTGGGGTATAATGCCGATTTATAATTTTTGAATTTAGTCGTTAATGATGTCTCAGTTTTTTGAAATACATCCGGAAAATCCGCAACTGCGATTAATTCACCGTGCGGTGGAAATTATCCGCAATGGTGGGGTTATTGTCTATCCGACCGATTCATCTTACGCGCGGGCCTGCCATCTTGATGATAAACAGGCTCTGGACAGGATACGGCGAATCAGACAGTTGGATGATAAACACAATTTTACCCTCGTGTGCAAAGACCTGACGCAAGTATCAACGTTTACTAAAATCGGTAATGATGCCTATCGCTTGATTAAAGCGTTAACGCCGGGGCCCTTTACGTTTATTCTGGATGCGACCCGTGAAGTGCCGCGCAGGCTGCAACATCCCAAGAAAAAAACCATCGGCGTGCGTATTCCCGATCATGCTGTTGCGCAATTGTTACTTCAGGAATTGGGCGAAGCGTTGTTTAGTTCAACGCTGATATTACCTGGCGAGAGTGAGGTCATGACTGATCCTTACGAGATCAGAGACAAGCTTGAAAATGAACTGGATTTGATTATTGATGCCGGTATTATTGAAGGTGGCGAGACAACCATGATTGAATTCTCCAGTAATGGTGCAGAGATCATCAGGCAGGGCAAAGGTCTTGCCCCCATGTTAAATTAATAAAGGTATATATAATTTAATGGATCAATTAAGCTTAATCCAACGCATAGTGGTTTGGGTATTGCCGGTGATTTTTGCGATTACCGTACATGAAGTGGCGCATGGCTGGGTAGCCAAAAAATATGGTGATAATACCGCCTCCAGTTTGGGTCGGTTGACCTTGAATCCGCTTAAGCACATCGATTTATTTGGAACCCTCATTCTTCCCGGATTGTTACTTATCACCGGTACCGGTTTTATTTTTGGTTGGGCCAAACCGGTTCCTGTTGATCCACGAAATTTTAAAAATCCCTTGCAAGATATGGCCGTAGTGGCATTGGCAGGGCCGGTTTCAAATATATTAATGGCGGTCGCATGGGCCTTGGTGGCTCGTTTGGGAGTTACTATCGGTGCAGGCACTGAAGCAATCTCACATCCGTTGATTTATTCAGGCGTTGCCGGTATTTCAATTAATCTGGTGTTGGCATTGATTAACTTGTTACCCATTCCACCGCTGGATGGCAGTCGCATTTTGACCGGTATTTTACCGACTTACTGGGCCTGGCAATATAATCGTTTGGAACGGTTTGGTTTT
>CAIUYS010000041.1 GCA_903903365.1 uncultured Methylococcaceae bacterium | reverse complement strand
GAGGGGGATTTATCTAATAAAATCTCCCCTAACCCCTCTTTTTCAAAGAGGGGGACTGAATACTTACTATTGTTTCATTATCTTATAAATGCAATGTTCACCGGTATTGTTTACCGTTGTGGCCATTACCTCATAATCAAAACCAAAATCCCGGCAAATCATTTTGGGATCATGCTCGATACCGACAAACTCGGAATACGGAATATAAATCCGTGTTTCGGCATCACAAAAAGCACTGACTTGGGTAAAAAACCGTTGTAATATTTGACGTCCGCCGTCTTCATTTAAACCAAAATCACCGTTGGAAGGATAATAGTTAAAATTAAATACGATAATATCAAATGTTGTTAAGGGCACATCATTAAACAAATCGCTATGTATAAAATCAATCGGTGCCAATGACGGGTTAAGCTTGATATTTTCAGTGGCACAGTTGACGGCATCAATATTAAAATCAACTCCCAATACCGTTTTACAGCCTATTTTTTTTAATAAAGAAGCAAAATAGCCACTACCACAGCCCATATCCAAGCCCATGGCGGCTGGTTTTTGCTGAAGTATAAAATGTCCAAAAAATGAACTGGTGATGCCAAAGTCGGAGGGAAATACATTTTTTGCAATAGTCAGGGTTATACCGTCCAACTCGGTGAGATAGGGCTGTCTATCCAAATAATAAGATAACTCCTCTTCTCTTTTTGCAATGCTCATTACTTGATTAGTCATAATAACTCGGGGTTTTATATTAAAAAGGCTGACGCTGAAAACATAATTATACAGTCCCCCTCTTTGAAAAAGAGGGGTTAGGGGAGATTTTTAAATAAATCCCCCTCCAAACTCCAATGCCGTTAAGTTAAGCGCCAGTTGTTTAAAAAACAGGAGTGCAATCGCTTTAGCTATTGCCTGTAAAAACAGCTAAAGCGGTTATACTCCAGTGTTATGCTTAACTTAACGGCATTGTCTGGAAACAAAATTAATAAGTCAGTTTCTCTGCAAACCGGTTAGTCGCAGAAACCAGCGCATCGATCATTTCCGCACCTTGGGCAATGTGTCCGGCATTGGGCAATACGATATAGTCTGCATGAGGCAACGCCTGATGCAGCTTCATCCCCGCTTCAATGGGACAAACCAAATCCTGCCGTCCATGAATGATAAGGGTTGGAATGTTTTGTAAAATGGGGCAGTTTTCCAGAATCTGGTTTTCCTTAATAAAATAAGCGTGCTTGGCATAATGCAATTCCATGCGCACTTGTTTAACCATTTTATCCGTTACGTGGTCGCCGGGGCGGCCGGGTTTATAATCATTGCCTAAAGCAACCTGTCCACCCCACGCCATCCATTCCTTGGCGACCCGTCTTTTTGCTACCTCATCGTTGCCCCATAACGCGTCACAAAGACCTTGCACCAAATCTTCCCGAGCGTGTTCCGGGATACTTTCAGCCAACCGTTGCCATTGTTCCGGATAAATCAGATTGGCACCGATCTTTGCAAACCACTCCAAATCTTGCTGCCGCACCAAAAATACCGCACGAATAATCATGCCGATGACGTTGTCTGGATGCTGCTGGGCATATAACAAGGCCAATGCCGCGCCCCAAGAACCACCAAACACCAGCCACTTTTCTATGCCTAGCTGTTGCCGAATGCGCTCCATATCATCAACCAAATCCTGCGTAGTATTGTTCTCCAATTCGCCAAAAGGCAAAGACAAGCCACAGCCGCGCTGATCAAAAAGAATAATACGGTAGTGTTCCGGATTAAAAAAACGGCGATGATCGGGCTTGGTTCCCGAGCACGGTCCTCCGTGTAAAAAAACCACGGGGATGCCGTCAGGATTACCGCTTTGCTCTACATAAACAGAATGTTTGCTGCCCGTTTCAAGAAAAAAAGTGTGATAGGGGGGTATTTCAGGATACAGAATTTTCATTGTTTAAACGGGTTTAAATGCTTTTATTGAAAGGTCTTTCAAAACTTGATAGTGCTTTACATTGCCTGTAAAAATATCAAGTCCATTTGCCACAGCGGTTGCACTAATTAAAGCATCAGCCAGTTGCATTGAATGACTTAGATAATGGTGTTCAACATAAAACAGGGCTTTGGCTGAAATATCTTCGGAAATATACAGCACGGTTGCATTCCAGAGCCTTATCGCCCGCCTTAGGGCAATAAGCTCCTGCTTATTTCGCATCCCCTGAACCAGCTCGATATAAGTCACCACCGAAATAAAAAAACCGGATAATGCTTCTATTTCCTGCCGTGCATTATTGTTGCCTTTTAAATACCAGATCAGCACATCCGTATCAACCAGCATCAAATCCCCTGCCTTTTCTCAAATTCTGCACATACTCTTCTACAGATTCAATATCCTTACGATCCGCCCATATCCCGAACAATTCATTATTATCCGGAGCTGTGGGCTTAGCCGTTTTTTCATAAGGCACAAGCCGGGCGCAAGGCTTGCCTCTAAAGGTAATCACAACATCTTCTCCCCTGCTTACAGCGTCAAGCAGCCCCTTTGAATGAACTCTAAGATCTTTTGCGGTTGCTTTCATAGTGAAATCTCACGTTAAGTTATCGCTGCGAAGTATGAACTTAATAACGTTAGACGTCAATTTACCCGAACTAAGGCAACTCACAACAAATAACACCCGCCAAGTTTCGCAGCACTACTGTTTATCTTAGTAATGCGCATCGCGCACCACAACCATGCCAGAGTAGAAACCCGATAGAAAACAATAATAGATTTTGGTGCAAATAAAACCGTTTAGTGGATGCGATTTTAGGTGCGCAATGCGCACTACCACTATTCGATAGATAACCCAGCCCGGCGCGATAATAATTTCTCTATGATTTGAAAAACCTGGGCTTGTTCATGCGTATTTCCTTTTCTGATGTCTTCTTCTCCCAGAGACAGTAACTTAAGCAAGCCAATGGTGCTTCTCATATTTTCGTAACTCTCGGTATCTTGCGAAATTTTCATATATCACCCATTCACCCTTCGTAATGGTATCGACAGGCAATGATGGTCAGGTGCTCATCATTCACGGCATAAACCAGTCGGTTTGCTTCGTCAATACGTCTTGACCAAAAACCTGACAGGCTTTCTCTCAGCGCTTCCGGTTTGCCCATGCCTTCAAACGGTGTCCTTTTTGTGTCAACAATTAACTTATTGATGCGTTTTAAAGTTTTTTTATCTTGTCCTTGCCAGTATAAATAGTCAGCCCATGCAGCATCCGTCCAGGCCAACTTTCTAGTCATCCATCATATCCCGCTCTTTGCTGTTGCCTGTTTTATATTGCTCAATAGACTTGGCAAGATGCGCTGCATTGGCAGGTGATTTTAGTAAATGCACGGTTTCCATTAAACTGGTGTAATAATCCATGGACATAATAACCGCATTCTCGGCATCGCGACGGGTAATCACCGTACAATCG
>CAIUYS010000040.1 GCA_903903365.1 uncultured Methylococcaceae bacterium | reverse complement strand
TTCGGCATTATTATCGATAGTTTGCCCCAGTCCCGCCAACAACGGTTTTTTCCGTTGTACGGCACACAGTAATTCACCGTGTCGTCCGGCACAATCGACGCTCCATTCATGACCGCCCAAATGCTCCATTACCAACAGCGTATCAAATTGCAGCGTGTTGGCCATACCGTGTCGCAACTCTTGCAACGGAATTTGGTATTCAACACCTTTGAGTAATTGGGTAATACTATCGCGTTTTGTATCTAAAACCCGAAAGCCCAGACCAAAAACTGACACCGCAGGTTTAACACACAGGCTTTCATGTTTTTCCGATAAGGTTGTCACCGCACGATCAAACTCATTACTATTATTGACGGCGATAAAATCCATGATTTGAGCGACATCGGGACTTAAGTCGGCGTAAAAATCGGCTTTGTTATGCAATAAGGTGAGTGTGTCATAATCGGCAACAGACAGCACTTGAACGCCAATCGCCTGAAATAATACATGATGCTTGCTGATGAGTGCGGCTTCTTTGCCAGGCCAAAACAAGCCAATGTTATTCTGATGACAAAACTCAACACACCATTCAAGATAAGCTTGTCCGGTTAACCCGGTGGGCTCAAGATAACGTTCGTCAGCGGCCAAAAAAGCCGATGCCGTTGCGAGCGAGTGCGTACAAACCAAAGTAACTTCGCCAGTCGGAACTGAGTGACGAAGATCTCTAAAAACAGCACTAATGGTTGAAAATGTTTGATTAAACCAAATTCTCATTACAAATGAACAACAATTTGCGGCAACATATCGGCTATGGTTCGACCGGTTCCATTTTCACCAATCGCGTGCATTTTCCATTCACCGTTATGGCGATATAACTTGGTCATAATTTGTGCCGTATGCGAACCTTGCGCACTTAAGGTATAACGGGCAATTTCATTTTTATTGCTGTTATCAACGATGCGGCAATACGCATTTTCAACGGTATCAAACGTTTGACCGGTGTAAGAACTGACCGTAAACACCAAGGATTTAACCGACACGGGAATCTTATCCAAATCAACCACAATTTGTTCATCATCACCGTCACCATCGCCGGTACGATTATCGCCGGTATGCACAATACTGCCATCGCGGCTTTTTAATTGTCCAAAATAAACGGTATCAACCACTACATTCTGTTCGTTGAATAATACACAAGAGGCATCCAAATCAATTGCGCTGCTGCTTCCACCGCCAAACATGCCTTTCAATAAACCTACGCTGGCTTTTTTAGCGTCCCAGCCCAAACCCATAACAACCTTGCTTAACACGCCACCCGATTCTTTGGATAACGAGATTTTTTGTCCTTTTTGTAAATTAATAGCCATAAATATGAATACTCTTAAATTAAGTTGAAAAGCGCCCTCACCTGCCGGACAAAATCCGCCGAAAGCGGGTTGATTTGCTCAAAGAGCGCAAGCAGGGTTCCGGGCACGATGGCCCGGAAACATTAGAGGGGGTGAAAAGGATAAATTGGCTTAAACACTAACGCCAAAAGAGGACGCCAATGGCCCAAGACCGCCAGCAAAACCTTGTCCAACCGCTTTAAATTTCCAATCTGCGCCTACACGGTATATTTCCCCGAAGATCATCGCGGTTTCAATTGAAGCATCTTCGCTTAAATCATAACGAGCGATTTCTTGGCCGCCGTCTTCATTAACCACACGAATATAGGCATGATTTACTTGACCAAAATTTTGTTTACGGATGTCGGCTTCGTGAATAGTTACAGCGAAAACAACTTTGTCCAAGTCAGCGGATATTTTGGACAATTCAACTTTAACAGTTTCGTCATCGCCATCGCCAGCACCCGTTGTGTTATCACCGGTGTGCTGAACCGTACCATCGCCAACCACTTTATTATTATAAAAACAAAAATCGCTATCGGATCTAACTTTGCCATCCAGCTTTACCAAAAACGCACTGGCATCCAGGTCAAATGCTGCGCCATCAGTCGCGCGTGCATCCCAACCTAAACCCACCACGATTTTGTTTAATCCCGGCGCTTCTTTGCTAAGATTAACGTTACCGCCTTTACTAAGTGATATTGCCATGAGTGTCTCCTGTAATTATTAAGTTATATAAAATGATTAGTTAACTATTAATACCCGACTGCCTTACCCAAGCCGCCAAACCACACGACTATAAAGACCGGGAAAGAAAATAAACCAATAAAGATTACGCCGATCAGGTCAATAAATGGATGTAAAAAATTGATATGCGTAACGTCATATCATAACCGCTAAACCCTTGATTGCCTAGAACGCTGTCCAATAATAGGGCTCACCCCCAATGCCGTTAATTTAAGCAGACAACGGGAGTAAAACCGCTTTAGCTGTTTTTACAGGCAATTGCTGAAGCGATTGCACTCCAGTTTTAAACAACTTGCGCTTAACTTAATTAATCAGTGATTAATAAGCAACATCGCGTGACCTAAACTGCCTATTTCTGGTAATCTCTACCCACCTTAAACTGATTGACTAAAGACTATGGCGCAATACATCTATTCAATGAATCGGGTTGGCAAAATTGTCCCTCCCAAAAAATATATCCTTAAAGACATTTCGTTGTCTTTTTTCCCTAGCGCAAAAATTGGCGTACTGGGTTTAAACGGCTCCGGTAAATCAACGCTGCTTAGAATTATGGCGGGCATCGATAAGGAAATCGAAGGCGAAGCGATTCCGCAAAAAGGGATTAACATTGGTTATCTGCCGCAAGAACCGCAACTCGACCCCGCTAAAACCGTGCGTGGCAATGTTGAAGAAGCCGTCCTAGAAATCAAGAACGCACTGGCACAACTTGACGCCGTTTATGCCGCTTACGCCGACCCGGACGCTGATTTTGATAAACTGGCCGCTGATCAGGCGCGTCTGGAAGATATTATCAATGCCTGTGACGGCCATAATCTGGAGCGTAAACTTGAAGTCGCTGCCGATGCCTTACGCCTGCCTGATTGGGATGCAGATGTCACCAAATTATCAGGCGGTGAAAAACGCCGTGTCGCTTTATGCAGGTTACTATTATCCAATCCCGACATGTTGCTATTGGACGAACCTACCAACCATTTAGATGCCGAATCAGTCGCCTGGCTGGAACGCTTCCTGCACGATTATTCCGGCACCGTGGTCGCGGTAACCCATGACCGTTACTTTTTGGATAATGTGGCCGGCTGGATTCTGGAACTGGACAGAGGTTCCGGTATTCCGTGGGAAGGCAATTACTCAAGCTGGTTAGAGCAAAAAAGCAATCGTCTCTTGCAGGAAGAAAAACAGGAATCTTCTCGCCAAAAGGCCATGAAAGAAGAACTGGAATGGGTACGCTCCAACCAAAAAGGTCGCCATGCCAAGAGCAAGGCACGGCTTGCACGCTTTGACGAATTATCATCATCGGATGTGCAAAAACGTAACGAAACCCATGAAATTTATATTCCACCCGGCCCTCGTTTAGGCGACGTGGTCATTGAAGCGAACAATATCAGCAAAGCGTTTGGGGACAAGTTATTGGTTAATGACTTAAGCTTTAAACTGCCACCTGGCGGCATCGTCGGCATTATCGGCCCTAACGGTGCAGGTAAAACTACTCTGTTTCGTATGATGGCGGGACTTGAACAGCCGGATTCAGGCACCTTAACACTGGGGCAAACCGTTGAACTGGCTTATGTTGATCAGTTACGTGATGATCTGGATTCAAAGAAAACCGTCTTTGAAGAAATTTCTGATGGTTTGGACATCATTACCGTTGGTAAATATGAAACACCCTCACGCTCTTATGTCGGGCGTTTTAACTTTAAAGGCGCAGACCAAGGCAAACGTATCGGTGATCTTTCCGGTGGTGAACGTAACCGTGTCCATTTAGCCAAACTGCTAAAAACCGGTGGCAACGTCCTGTTACTGGATGAACCAACAAACGATTTGGATGTGGAAACCCTGCGTGCCTTGGAAGAAGCCCTGCTGGCTTTCCCCGGTTGCGCCGTGGTTATTTCGCATGATCGCTGGTTTCTGGATAGAATCGCCACGCACATACTGGCCTTTGAAGGCGACAGCCAAGTGGTTTGGTTTGAAGGCAACTATGAAGATTATGAAGCCGATCGCCATCGCCGCCTGGGCAGTGATGCCGATAATCCTCATCGGCTTAAATATAAAAAACTGTCTTAGTTTAATAAAAGAGTCCGCAGGGAAGCGGACTTAAGCAACACTAAAAACACGCCAAATTAAGTCTGGATAATTCCAGACTTGACACTATCTTTACTTTTCTTTTGCGGGCTAATTACTTAACGTCTACCTTTTCTTTTTGTGCTTCAGTAGCCTTTTTTTCCTCAGCAGCTTTTTTTCTTCAGCGGCTTTTTCTCTATCCGCCGCCTTTTTAGCTAGCGCAGCTTTTTGATCCGCCGCCTTACTCGCTGCTATCGATCCGGTTTCTGAGGCGGCCTGACCTAGAGCTGGTGATAAAAGTGCGGATATTACACAAAAGAATAATGGGAATGTGATTTTTTTTGATTTGATGTGCAACATAATCAACCTCTTTAATAATAGTTATTTTAAAATGAGTGTAACTCGGTAAGTCGCTCTGAATCTTTACAGTCTTGGGTGCGATTCGGACTTACAGCTTTCTTTGATTCAAAAATGGGCAGGTCATGTTTAATGTGCCCATAATAAAAGTCCGGTTATTTATGTAAAGACTACTTTAAAGTTATCAGATTAAAACTGGAAGTACAATAAATAATATAACTGAAATTTTAGCGTCTTTCGTTATTACATCAAAATATGATGATGAAAGAGCTGATCCTGATTTTCCACGGAATTAAAAAATCAGTATTGAGGATGCCTGCTCAGACCAAGACTTAAACTTGGCTTTGTTCGCAAGCTAAACTGGCACTCCTGCTTTGTTATAGTCGATTCAAACTGTCCCGGCTTAATTCGATTTTTTGACAAACCCCAAGATCGTTATTGCTCAGAATCCCCTGCATACTTGCAAGGTAGATACTCGGCGCGCCACAAATTTTCTTCTACATAGCTTGAAAGATCAACATGTTTTAATTCGTTACGAGTAGCAGAGCCATCTTCAAGTGCTTTAGACAAAACGCGTGTAGCCACATAAGTACTAATCTTTTTTAAATCCTTAATCGGTGGATAAAAATAACCATCGTTACAGTTTTCAATAATATAGTCTGCTAAAGCATAAGCAGACTCAAGAATCATCCCGTCACTAATTTGCTTACATTCGCCCATTACAGCGGCCAAACCAACACCAGGAAAAATGAATGCATTATTTCCTTGCCTTATCTCATAGCTTTTATTCTGATAGTTAACGTCTGGAAAAGGACTTCCAGTCGCTACGAGAGCACGCCCGTTTGACCATTTAATAATATCTTCGGGGGTTGCTTCACAATTAGAATTTGGATTGGAAAGGGGAAATATAATCGGATATTCATTATGTTGAGCCATGGCATTAACGACTGACTCGTTAAATATACCAGGCGCACCTGATAAACCAATCAAAATATTCGGTTTTACGTTGTTCACTATCTCTAGTAGGGTTGGAATTTCACCTTTTAATGACCACGATTGATAAATATCTTCAGGCTGAATAAAAGGTATCTTATATTCTTCCATATTTTCATCATTAAAAATCAGACCATTTACATCAACAACAAAAACTTGACGATTAGTATCTTGCTCGCTCAGACCCGCATTCAACATACCTGTTCTTATTGCGCCAGCAACCCCAATACCACCCGCACCCGCGCCAACGACGACGACTGTTTGATCAATTAAATTTTGACCTTTTTTATGACAAGCTGCCAGTAAACCCGCCAAAGCCATAGCGCCTGTACCTTGAACATCATCATTAAAACAAGGGATTTCATGCTTGTAACGTGATAAAACATCGAAAGCAACATCTTTGGTAAAGTCTTCCCATTGAATAATTGCCTTTGGCCACGTTGATTTAACCGCACTTACAAATTTATCAACCAGCTCAAAATAAGCGTTTTTATCCAAGCGTTTTTGCCTAATACCTAAATAATGTGGATCCTCTAATAATTCGCCTCGATTAGTACCGACATCCAAATTAATTGGTAAAGTCTGAAATGGACACAGCCCCCCACCTACCGTATATAAAGCAAGTTTTCCTATACAGATTGATAGTCCGCCCATACCTTGGTCACCGATACCTAAAATAGCGGAGGCATCAGTAACCACAATCATTCGAACATCATTCAGCGGATATTTTTGCATGATCGTATCGGCACGATCTATATTTTGAGCGGATAAGGTCAATCCCCGAGCGGTTCTATACAAGGTACTAAATTGCTGAACAGCAAGGCCAATAGTCGGGGTATAAACTATGGGTACCATTTCTTCCAAATGACTTTCTAATAAAGCAAAAAAAAGAACAACAGAACGTTCCTGAATAGCTCTTAAAAACTGATACTTCGATATATCATCAGGCAACTTTTGATAACTTGAATAAAGCCGCTCAATTTGTTGCTCAATTCCCGTGATCAAAGGCGGCAACAGGCCATCCAGACCAAGGTCTATGCGTTCTTGTAAGGTAAAGGCGGTGCCTTTATTAGCGGCAGGCAGTCTAAGTAACAACATGCCGTTAATGGATACTTCCATGTATCGATTGTTTTCCGAGTCAACTCTATAATCAAAATAGTCGCTTAATTTGGTCATTATGTATATATGTGTAAGATTATAAATTTTTCTATTATTCAGTAAAATTAGCAAGTTCGATGCCATGGCAAGCTAACGCCACATAAGTTTGAATCTTTTGATATTACTCAATACCAACAAAAGCTCATGCACCCAATATAACTATTATAAACTTTATTTGCCCTAATTCAGTGCGATAAAACAAGTTCTTATTCACTCATATTAGGTTAGTTGTCAAATTAGAAACCGGCAAAGAGATCCGGGCACCAAGAGATCGCTGTTAAAATTTTTTTTGCCTTATTTTAGTGCAACTGTTGATTAATCAGTCAACACTATCACAACAAAAACAAGATGTTTCGTCGTTGGCATAAGGTTTGCTAAGATTTAGCAAAGTTATTTAATCCAAACCACCCAAAGTCACTATGAATTCTTTACAATATCCAATCCAAGGCGACAAAGCCAACTCGCCTTGGTTTAATGAATTTCTTGTCAAGCTATTAGAAGAACGTGATCGTATCGGCCTTACCGATATAATTCGACAAATTGATGCCTTAATCATTAATGTCGAATCTGGCTGTTCTGTCAGCTATGTCAGTGAATTAGCTTTAATGACACCCTATCATTACCTAGTTACCTTGGAATCAGAATCTTACTGGACGCATGTTTTACGAATTGACATGAACTCGCCGGATATTTTGATTAGAGAAGTAAGGAACTTAAATACTCATGGCATATTTCGCAGCCTTAATGAAGTCTATCCCATTGGAGCGCATAAACCCAATTCTCGGTACATGGGTGAAATATTCCGTGTTGCAAACTTACATGAAGTAGTTGAGATACAAAAATCACGTGAAATCAGGTTTTTTAATAAAGATCAAATTCGTAAACTCGAATTGCCAGGGAAAATGGCTATCGTTAAACCCTCTCCTTATACCCATAATATCGTCGGTTACTGGGAAAGACCCGAACAAAATATTCGCGTCTATGCCTTGGGAAATAGTGTCATTCATGATGATGTAAACCAAGGCTATTTGAAGTCCAAAGAAATCCAAAAATCACTGGGACTCGAGCGCTTAATTCTACCCATCGATCATTTGGCTACCCGGGTTTATAGCCAGAACCGTGAAGTAGCCATTCTTGAATATCTTACCGTTTCAAGCTATTACTACTGGGGCTCCTATGATATTGAAAATCAAAATTCTTCCACTAATGTGACTAAAAGTATTCATTATTCAGATGAAAAACTAAGTCCTGCCAAGGTCTTTACCGCTGCAAATAACCCTTATTTTGTAAATCATCTGATCGGACTCCCTTCCCCAACAGAAAATTTTGTTCGTAACTATGGCCCACGTCTCCATCATATCGCCTTAATTGTGGCTGATGGAGAAACCGCCGGACAATCCAATATTGATTACGTGGTAGAAGCTATTCGTTCAAATGGAAAAGATTTCCTTCTGGATGTTGTAGGTTCCAAGGATGAAGGA
>CAIUYS010000039.1 GCA_903903365.1 uncultured Methylococcaceae bacterium | reverse complement strand
CTCATGCAATGGCTTGTCAATCCCGATGAGGAAATTCTCGACTGGAAAGCCGTGTGCGGGAAAACCGCACGCACGGTTTGGAGGGAGGGGAGGTTAATAGCCTTCCCTACCCCTATCACAGATTTATTTTTTTAAATATCCATAAACAGCATCGGAATGCCGTAAGTTAAAATAAAATAACCAAACGCTAAAATAACGCTAAGGCTCATTTTAAAGGCAAAGGCTTGTCGCAAAATATAACTGACAATCGCTAAATACCAGCCAACCAGCACGACACCGATGCCAATTGATATCTCTGACGCGTATTCATGATGTTGCATTACCATTGTAAAATACAGTCCTTCGGTGACAGTGGCCAGCGTCATAATAAAATTTTCGCAGACAAAAATAGCCGTAAATAATTGATAGAAATTTTGCCGTTTTTTGAGGACGAACACTAGCGTGGCGACAGACGTAAAAGCCATAATGGTTCGCAACATGACTTCCAACGTGCCATCGGCAGGGTCGGAAATAAGTCCCTCAACAATAATGCCTGAAATGAGATAAAACGCGACCGTTTTCCACATAAATGATTTTGAGGGATTTAAATCAACGGGATTATTTTTAAACCAGCAAAGCGACAGGTATTTGATTAATAAATTCATGGTAAAAAGGTTTATATTTAAGAAAAAACGGGGGTTTAACGAATCAGGATTAATTTATATTATAACCTCTCCCACGCGGTTAACGGGTCAAGATTTGTTTAAAAAATGGCTAGATAGCATTTATATTCTGAACCTTCTTAAATAGGGGTGGTCAGATGCTCGATTTTTGTTTTTTATCAGTACCCGGACGGGGTGCTTTTTTATTATGTTTCTTTGGATCTTACAAATGCATCTAAAACTTATCTTTGCCGGTATCCTGTCTTTTTTGACGGTTGGCTGTAGTACTGTCGGAATAGTAAGTCCCGGCCAAACGCTGCTCATGGATGCTGTTGATATGCCGCCCGGAGATTTGGCTGGCCCCGGCCCGGAACCCGTTATTTCTAGGCGAATAACTGTGAATCATCAAGGTGAAGATTTGTTGGTTGCCTTGTTTCAGCCTGCTCATCCCAAGGCATCCGCGCCTTCCATTGTTTTTTTACCAGGTCTTATGGCAACGGATGACCAGTATGAGAGCTACGCCCGTGCACTGGCTTCACGTGGGTTTATTGTGGCCGTGCATGGCTGGTATTCGCTTTTTACCAACGATATAGAGCTAGCCCATAACGCAAATGTTATCGCTGACTGGTTGATTAAAACACAAGGGGTTGATGCCAAAAGAATGGGCGTCGCCGGTCATTCTATGGGCGGAAAGGATGCTGTGCTTGCCGCAGCCCGTTACGGTGTGTTTGCCAGCGTAGTTGCCATTGATCCTGATGATAACGGTAATGTATCTGTGGTGCATGGTCTGCTTGGCGTGCTACGCGCACCCTTGCTTCTTATCGGCGCGGAAGTTGCCTGGCGTGCTTCCAGTGTTTGCGCACCGAAGTCGGCCAATTATGAGCGTTTCTTTGAGCAAGCACCGTCCGGAACCGTGGAACTGACGCTGAAGGATGCCGATCATGTGCAGATGTTGGACGAACCGGATCGTTTCGGTTATGGCATCTGCCGAAGTGGTACGGCGGATTCTCGTCAGGTGCGCATTACGACACGACGTGCAACGGTCGGTTTTTTTGTTCAGCATCTTTTGGGCGGGCCGGCTTTGCAAAAGCCGGCGTCAAGCGATGGCTTTATCCGCGTGGCTCAAGGCAAAATGAATGGGGGCGTATTAGTGCGTTGATTTAGCGAACTTGGCGGGTGTGATGACTGATTTAAGGTCGAATTAGCCATCACATAGAGCGAACGGGCATGAAATAACTGTCTGTTTTATGTCTGTTCCACAACCTTCTCGCGTAGGTGGAGGGTGTAAGATGTGGGTGTTATGCTGCGCATTCCTAAATTTATAAACCTGTCTGGCAACTACAAGGTATCTGAAGCATAATCAGCCAAACGCGAACGCTCTCCTCTGAGCAACGTAATATGTGCACCATGAGGCCAATTTTTAAAGCGGTCTACAACATAAGTTAAACCCGAGGTTGTTGCCGTTAAATAAGGGGTATCAATTTGTGACAGGTTGCCGATACATACAATTTTTGTTCCCGGTCCGGCACGGGTTATCAGTGTTTTCATTTGTTTTGAGGTCAGATTTTGGGCTTCATCAATGATCATAAACCGATTAAGAAAAGTCCTGCCCCGCATAAAATTAATGGATTTTATTTTAACCCGATTCATGAGTATGTTTTTGGTCGCTCCTTGCTCCCATTCATTTTGTCCCAAGCGACTGCCCAGCAGTTCAAGGTTATCCATTAAAGCCCCCATCCACGGTGCCATTTTTTCTTCTTCAGTACCTGGAAGAAAACCAATGTCTTCACCGATGGATACCGTTTCCCGGGTCATGATGATTTCGCTGTATATTTTTTTCTCCATGGTCATAACCAGTCCTGCGGCTAAAGCCAGCAAGGTTTTTCCTGTACCTGCCGGCCCCAACAAAGTTACAAAGTCACATTCAGGGTCTAATAAAACATTCAGGGCGAAGTTCTGTTCCCGATTTTTTGCAGTAATTCCCCAGATACTGTTGTGTTTTGTACGATAATCTTTGGCCAGTTCCAAAACTGCAATTTGGCCTTCACGCGATCTGACGATGGCTTCAAAATTTGAATCATCGTCTAAATATAAATACTGGTTGGGATACCATTCAGTAACCAGCGGATCGTCCAGACGATAAAAAGTTTTATCTTTTTCTTGCCATGATTCCATTTTGGTACCGTGTTCATTCCAAAAATCATTATCTAAAGCAGAGGCACCGCAATAGAGAAGATCAATATCTTCCAAGGTTTGATCATTATGATAATCTTCAGCCGTTAATTCTAAAGTGGCTGCTTTGATACGCATATTGATATCTTTGGATACCAAAATAATAGTGACGTTTGGCAGTTCTTTGGTCAGTGCCAAGACAATTTTGAGTATAGAGTTATCTACAATGTTGCCAGGCATGCTTTCAGGCAGTAACGCCGTCATGTTGCTGGTTTGAAAGTATAAACGCCCCATATCTTTAGTTGTATCAACTTTAGGCCCGTGTTCTATGCGAGATAAAGGCAGTCCGTCGTTGATCGTTTGTTGGTTGGCATCCTGGATTAATTCATCCAGAAAGCGACTGACTTGTCTTACATTGCGGGCAATTTCTGTTAAACCTTTTTTAGCATGATCCAGTTCTTCCAGAACAACCATCGGGATAAAAATATCATGTTCCTGAAAGCGGAAGATGGCCGCAGGATCATGCATAAGAACATTGGTATCCAAAACAAAGAGTTTTTTATCAGGCGCTGTTCGAATATTCATGAGGGATTATTTGCAAGTGACAGGAGCGGTTAAGTGCTTGCAGGATTATGCCGTGGCAGGGCTGTTTTTAGTCGCTTCAGCTAAAGCTTCCAGTATATCTTCGCTATGGTTTTTAACTTTTACTTTACGCCATTCACGGATTAGTATGCCATTAGGGTCAATCAGAAAGGTACTGCGCTCGATTCCTCGAACTTGTTTGCCGTACATGTTTTTTAGTTTTATAACGTCAAATAATTGGCAAAGTTTTTCTTCCGGGTCTGAAAGCAGGTCAAAAGGAAATTCCTGTTTGCATTTAAAGCCTTCATGCACACGAACGGTATCGCGGGAAATGCCTAAAATAACGGTATTTAATGCCGTAAATTTTTCAATAGCGTCACGAAAGGCAAGGCCTTCTTGGGTGCAACCGGGCGTATTGTCTTTTGGGTAAAAATAAATAACGACAAAGCGGCCTCGGTAATCGGTTAATTT
>CAIUYS010000038.1 GCA_903903365.1 uncultured Methylococcaceae bacterium | reverse complement strand
GTAATTTCGAGTTTACTGGAAGCCGAAAGCGGAGCGAGTATCACCCCGCTATACGACCGATTGGCGGGAGTTGGTTGGCGTCAAATAAAAAAAGACGACTTCCACAGAAGGGTTCTTAATGTTTACCCCCTCACTCTAAAGTAAGTTCCGCTTTATCTTCAAAGAAGAAAGCTTGAAAGGTTTTATTTCCGGCGCAACTAAAAGTTACAGAATTGATGGTTCTGCCTATGGCTTTCTCTGCAACCGTATTTTTTGGCAAGGATTTTTGCTTCTGACAAGAAATACCGGTACTAACAAGCAGGTACTAAGGACTATAAAGACTGCTTTTTTCATAAATTGAATAGTTGTTCATTAGGCAGTGACGACTTAATGGTTTTTCTGTTCCACCCTTTTAAGCAAGGTAAACAGGTCACTGTTGGTTGACACCAGACAGTCGGTTGGTCGTCAAGATGATTGACCGATATTCATACAGTGCATTAATTAGCTGAAACAGGTTGTGCATGCCATTTTTATTCATCGGCAGATAGCCAAGTTCATCAATGATTAACAGGTCAAACTTAAGCAACTGATTAATCTTCTTTTTCAGCTCACCTTTTAACTCCGCCAATTCCAGGATTACGTTGATTCTTGACTAAAATCCCCTTCAGCTTAGGCTTTCCATCTACTCATTTTTTAAATCATCTATTGATTTATCCAATAGTGTTATGACTTCCATTGCCATAAATACCCGGTTTCTTTGCCGCTCTGTCTGCACAAGAATACCCATTTCTTTTAATTTAGCCAACGCCGCATTGGCGGTAGGAAATGTAATACCAAGCAGGTCTTTAACCTGCTTTACGGTCACGACCGGATTGGCAATTAACAGCTCGGGAAATCGTTTTATGACTGAATCTGAACGCAGTCCAAGCGCATTTACAGCCATTTTCCAGCGCTCAAGGAGGGCAAGCAGTTCTCTGGCAGTTATCATTGATTCATGCGCCGCTTGTTCAAAGCCTGTAGCAAAAAAAGTGACCCAATCACTCCATTTTTCTTGCAATTGCACGTTTGCCAGCGCGTCGTAGTAGGCCTTTTGGTTCGATTTCAGGAAACCAGCCAGATAAATGGACGGATAACCTTCTGCTGCGAGCATCAATGGCAATAATAATCGTCCAACGCGGCCGTTACCATCAATAAATGGATGAATGGTTTCAAATTGCGCATGAGCTATTGCCATACGAAGCACAATTGAAACTTCCATTTGCTCTTCTTCCCCAGGCGTGTATTGGAGGAATGATTCAAGATCATTCATGCAGTCTTGAACCTTACAGGCAGGCGGCGGCACAAATCGAGCATTATAGATTTTGAAGCCGCCGATCCAGTTTTGTTTTTTTCTAAACTCACCAGGCGTTCCCTTGAAATCTTTCACACCCGTCATGAGCTGCAAATGTAACGCTTTGATTAGTTCATTGGTCAATACATCAACGCCATTTATGCGCCGAACTTCTTTAAGGCCATGATCAAGCGCTTTAACGTAGTTCAGTGTTACCAATACATCTGACGGCAATCCTTCATGGCTACCGGTAGCCTCATAGACTAATAAATCGTTTACGTCAGAGTGTGTGCCTTCAATTTGACTGCTTCGCACCGCTTCTCGACGATCTAATGTTCGCATCACAAGATCAGGCTTTGGGAGTTGTTCTGTTAACGTTTTCAAGGCGCTCAAAGCCTCATGGGCGCGTATTAATTCGTTATGCATTCCCGTAAGTTGGATAAAGCGCGGCGTTGGTGGCGGTACAAGTGCAAAAGCGCCCGAATAATCCTCAACAGGGACCAGTAGTTTCTGTCTGGCAACACAAAGATCCGTCTTTTTCATCGTTAAAACCTTTAATAACAAATCAAGTAGTTAAAGGATATCACATTATCATTTAATACAAAATCAGAGTATTAAAGGATATAAAAGTAACCTTTAATAATAAAAGTTGTTATTAAAGGTTCATTATTTAATAGGCAATAACGAGCTTTGTGCGCCACTGACAATGCACTCAGCCGAGGTACCGGTCGCCAACGGCCATTATGCTCGTCCTTGTTTCATTTTCAACAAATCGATAACATTGGCATTAAACAGCATCTATTCAATCTAGTTCCCCCAAAAAGTCCGTAAACGATCGTTTTTCGAACGCATAGAAATGGAGACAATCCAGTAGACTCGCCTCATTACCCCTGATGCTTGTCTGCCATGCTGAATACTGATTTACAAAACCGCTATCAAGCGTTGAACCCAGACCTTGTCGAAACGTGGCAGATGCGGCGTAGGCGAGGAACAACCCGCGTTGCTACTTCAGTTTCACTCTGTGTGTGCCTTATTATGTTCGGTAAATCATGCTGGGCGCTTGAGAAATACCATCCACTAAAAAATGCTCTTGTTGCAACTACCCCAACAATAAAAAAACCTTTGACCAGCCAGTTTCATAACACGCTCTGGTGGCAAATAGCTCACCGCCATCAACTGGATCCTTACATTTTATACGCCGTTGCCCTGGTTGAATCCGCCAAAAGCAGCACCAAAAACCAGGTAACTCCCTGGCCTTGGGCCATCAACAAATCCGGCAAATCGATTATCCCTGCCTCCCAACAGGAAGCTCGAACGCTCTTAAATAAAACCCTTGCCGAGGGCAGTCGTAATATTGATGTGGGACTCATGCAAATCAATCTCCATTGGCAGGGACATCGGGTCGACAAGCCTGAGCAATTGCTTAATCCTGTCATCAATCTACAAATCGGTGCTTTAGTATTGGCAGAAGCGATTCAGTCGGTACCCAACGATCTTGTTTTAGGAATAGGCCGCTATCACAGTTGGCAGAATGTTAGTGCGGCGATCGCTTACGGTCGAAAAGTATTGGCCGTTGCCGATCAAATCCGGGCAGTGCTCTGATTGGGTTAGCGCGATGGATGACAATATCTACAACCTCAATCTGGACTATCTGATCTTGGCCCATGAGTTAATTCAATCCGGCCGCAGCCAACAAGCCATGGT
>CAIUYS010000037.1 GCA_903903365.1 uncultured Methylococcaceae bacterium | reverse complement strand
TTTTTAATACTCGACTGCGTTACAAGGTATAGAATATTACTTTTGAAATTGTATTAATCCAAAAACAGCTAATGAAGCGCATAAATCCACTTGAGCAAGTTAACTTGCTGCAATGCAGTGAAGCAAAAGATAATACAAATTTGCAAGCCCTCGATTACCTTGCACTGCATTAAGGCTACCGGCTATCAAACTATTTATCAATGCCGATTATGGCTCATAATCCGATACTTTTGATAATTTAATCCCCTGAACATCACTCCCGTTTGCAAATTAATGATTCATTCAATAATATCACAGGCATCAACAACCACGACCGCCGTTACCTGCTCAAACTGTAATCTGGATACCTTGTGTATTCCTAAAGGACTGGGTCAGTCGGAAGTGGGTGAGCTCGATTTATTGGTTAACAAGAACAACCTGCGTCAAAAAGGCGAAGTGATATACCAAGCCGGAAGCCCCTTTAAAGGATTAATAGCCTTGCGTTCCGGCAGTGCCAAGTTATTGCGTATTGATCTAAATGGTAATGAACTGGTGGTGGATTTTATACTTCCGGGCGAAATACTGGGGTTTGATGGTCTTTCCTCACTCATTTATAATTGTACGGCGATCGCTTTGGAGACCGTCAATTATTGCCATTTACCGGTTCATAAAATAGAACGGTTAGCGGCTAATACACCTGGCTTAAATCATATCTTGCTGCAAAGATCTTGTGACCAATTTGATTCTCAAATAGATAAGATGATGCTAAGTCGTCGCTCCGCCGAAGAGCGTGTGGCTTGCTTTATTTTGTGTATTTCTGATCGTTTGAGACTAAGGGGGTATTCGGAAATGGAATTTCGTTTGAGTATGTCACGGGTAGAAATAGGGAATCATTTGGGGATTGCGCATGAAACGGTGAGTCGAATCATTCATCTTTTTCAAACACAGCAATTAATCGAAATTAAATCCAGGCAATTGAAAATAATCAACAAAAAAGAGCTGTTTAACTTTTACACGACGTATTCATTAAACAGCACAAAATAATGAGAATTTATTTGAACTGTAGCACACATAAAATATAAAATCAGGGTAGGTCTTCAGTCCCCTCTTTGAAAAAGAGGGGTTAGGAGATTTTATTAGATAAATCCCCAAAGGCCCCTCGCTTTGCTATGTACTATAAACGGTGAAACAAAAATGATAACAATAAGAAAAAAACTATTTATTTTCTGATTTATGCGTGATCGAGGCGGAATCTTCAGCAATAGCTTGTGCTGTGCTTGCATACTTGCCATGCTCATTGCTTTTAATTGCGATGACAAAAATAACAACGGCCAAAACAAGACCGCCCACATAAAGCCAGTAATTATCTTTTTCTTCTGTATTAATATTCATATTTAATTCTCCATAAGGATTAACTTAAATTTAGGTCGCTGTTGATTGGTATCAACAGGACGCTATTAAAACAAAATGTAGCATTAAAAAATTGATCTAGATCAAGAAAATGTTTCTTTATGATATTTAACTGATTCTCAAGTTAGAAAAGGGGGGGAGACTAACACCTAAACCAACCGACTAATCATGTCCAAAGCCAAAGCTTCTGCCACTTTGATACCATCGACGGCGGCTGAAAGAATGCCGCCTGCATAACCGGCGCCTTCCCCGGCTGGATAAAGTCCTTGAGTGTTGATGCTTTGAAAATATTCGTTACGCTTGATTCTAATCGGCGATGAGGTGCGCGTTTCAACGCCTGTCAACACGGCATCAGCCATGGCAAAGCCTTTGATTTTTTTGTCAAAAGCCGGCAATGCTTCGCGTATAGCCTCGATGGCGTAAGCTGGCAACGCAGAACTTAAATCACCTAAATGCACGCCAGGAGTATACGAAGGTTGCACTGAACCCCATGCGACAGAAGGTTTGTTGGCGATAAAATCACCCACTAATTGCCCCGGTGCCTGATAGGTTTCGCCACCCAATTTAAACGCATGCGCTTCCAACTGGCGTTGAAAATCAATACCTGCCAACGGGCCGCCCGGATAATCATCAGGCGTAATGCCCACCACGATGCCGCTATTGGCATTGCGCTCGTTGCGTGAATATTGGCTCATGCCATTGGTAACCACATGTCCGGCTTCAGAGGTGGCGGCAACCACCGTACCGCCAGGACACATACAAAAACTGTACACCGAACGACCATTTTTACAGTGATGCACCAGCTTGTAATCCGCCGCCCCCAATAAGGGATTTCCGGCTTGTGTGCCATAACGACAACTATCGATGAGTGATTGTGGGTGCTCAATCCTGAAACCAATCGAAAACGGTTTGGCTTCAATATAGACGCCTTGTTCATAAAGCATTTTAAAGGTGTCACGCGCACTATGTCCCACGGCCAGTACGACATGATTGCTCAGGAGGGTTTCACCACTGGCCAGTGTTACACCGCGTACTTGACCGTTTTCAATTTCCAGGTTATCAACCCGACTTTGAAAGCGAATCTCTCCACCTAATGATTCAATCGTGGCACGCATTTGCTCCACCATGGTCACCAATTTAAAAGTGCCAATATGGGGTTTACTGGCACGCAGAATTTCGGCTGGCGCACCCGCTTTTACAAATTCAGTCAGCACTTTGCGACCATATTGATTTGGGTCTTTAATTTGGGTATAGAGTTTGCCATCAGAAAAAGTGCCGGCACCGCCCTCGCCAAACTGGACATTGGATTCCGGATTAAAAATGCCTTTGCGCCAAAGTCCAAAGGTATCTTTGGTACGTTCGCGGACTTCTTTACCGCGCTCCAAAATAATCGGTTTAAAACCCATCTGCGCCAGAATCAAACCGGCAAATAATCCGCAAGGCCCTGTGCCGATCACCAGGGGCCTACTGGTTAAATTTTTTGGAGCCTCGGTTACAAAATGGTAGCTTGTATCCGGGGTTATAGAAACATGAGGGTCATCTTGCATCCGTGTTAAAATGGCCGCTTGATTTTTTGTTTCAACATCAAGGGTATAAACAAGATTGATCGCACTGCGCTTACGGGCATCATGACCTTGCCGGAATATTGTATAGGAAACAAGTTCCTCTACAGCAATGCTCAACCGATTAAGTATGGCT
>CAIUYS010000036.1 GCA_903903365.1 uncultured Methylococcaceae bacterium | reverse complement strand
ATGATAAATTCCCCAGTAAATCGCTGGCAGGCGTGGGCGTTATATTTTATGTGCTCATGGGCTTGCGAAGCCGGTTAAGGGAACAAAATTGGTTTGAGAGTCATCAGGTTCCTGAGCCGAATCTGGCTCAATTGCTGGATTACGTTGCTTTAGGCACGGTTGCCGATGTCGTTGCACTGGAGCAAATCAACCGGATTTTGGTGCATCAAGGTTTATTAAGAATACGCACGGGGCGCTGTCATCCTGGCTTGAATGCGCTCATTGAAGTCTCGGGGAAAAATCCTCAAACCCTGGGAGCATCAGATTTGGGCTTTTCATTGGGGCCAAGACTCAATGCAGCAGGGCGTATGGATGATATGTCACTGGGTATTCAATGTTTATTAACGGATGATTCGGCGCTGGCAAAAGACATGGCGTACCAACTTGATCAGTTGAATAATGACCGTCGGGAAGTTGAAGCCGTTATGAAGCATGAAGCCATGGCTTACTTAACGGACATGAAAGCACTGGATAGACACCACTTACCGTCGGGTGTTTGTTTGTTTGATGCCAACTGGCATCAAGGTGTTATCGGTATTTTAGCGTCACGTATTAAAGACCAGGTACATCGACCGGTTATTGCTTTTGCTCCGGCGGGCAAAGACTTAATAAAAGGTTCTGCACGATCTATTCCAGGTGTGCATATTCGTGATGTGTTAAGTGATATTGCCGCGTTACATCCCAAATTACTCAGTAAATTTGGAGGACATGCCATGGCAGCCGGCTTAAGTTTAAACATGCACGACTATCCAGCCTTTGCCCTGGCTTTTGATGAGATGGTCGGTAAACGGTTGGCGAGTGTTGATTTGGAACAAAAAATACTCTCTGATGGCCAACTGACTGAACAGGAAATGTCACTTGAAATTGCCGATTTATTACAAAATGCAGCAACTTGGGGTCAAGAATTTCCGGAACCTGTTTTTGACGGGGTGTTTGATGTAATTCAAGCTCGAATCGTTGGGCAACGACATCTTAAATTGGTACTGAGAAAACCCGAGGGTGATCTGATTATCGATGCCATCGCTTTTTTTGTCGATAAACCAGAACATTGGCTAGGCTTAAGACAAATCAAAGCCGCTTACAAACTCGATATTAACGAATTTAGAGGCAATCGAAGTGTGCAGTTTATTGTGCAGTATTTTGAAAAAATAACCTAAAAAAAAGGGCGGATAATCCGCCCTTTTTTGTATCACCAAAAAACTTATTTTTTGGTTTAAGGAGCGACTGTCTTATCTACAGATTTTGCAGTTTCAGGTTCTTTATCGGTTGTAGCGGCAGGGGCTTTGTCTTCTACCACTTCTTCAACAACGACTTCTTCTGCCACTGTTTTTCCGGCAGCATCTTTAACTTCTTCAACGACAACTTCTTCGGCAACCGGTTGGCCTTCTGTAGCTTTGGCATCAGCTGTAGGCGCTTTTGCTGGTTCATCAATCAAGGGCACTAATATTTCTACTTTGGCTTGTTTACGCAAAGATTCAACCATAGTTTGAACTTTTTTACGTTGCAAGTAAGGCATCAGTTGTTCTTTTACTGCATCCAGTGGAGGCGGAGTTTGAGCGCGTGAATCTTCTCTTAAAATAACATGATAGCCAAACTGGGTTTGTACAGGTGTTGTAGTGTATTTACCTTTTTCCAGTTTCGCAACGGCTTCGGAGAAGGGTGCTACCATTTGACCGGCAACAAACCAGCCTAAATCGCCACCATTTTGTGATTCTTTAGCGTCTAAAGAATTTTTGTTGGCTAATTTGGCAAAATCGCCGCCTTTGTCCAGTTCAGCGATGATTTTTTTAGCTTCTGCTTCCGTTTTAACCAAAATATGACGGGCTTTATATTCAATTCCGTTTTCACCGGCAACTTTACTGTCGTATTCCGCTTTAACTTCAGCATCCGTGACAGGATTGGCTTTTATAAAGTTTTGTACATCAGCTTGCGTTAATAAGGTTTTTTTAGCACTATCAAGCTGAGCGACGATTTCAGCAGATTTATCCAATTGTTTTTGGATGGCATCCTGAACCAGTAATTCACGTTGAATCAGTTCTTCGATCAACTTTTCTTTAGGAAAAGTTTGGCCGTGACTCCGTTCAGCAATTTCTTTTTCCAGTTCAGCCAATGTAGATTTGCCAATGTATTGACCATTAACGACAGCAACAGCATCCGCTTTCTCAATAACAGGCTTGGCCGCAGAGGTGTTTGTGGCGTCCGTGATTTTATCGCAACCGGCAATTAATGCTGTACCGGCAACAAGTAGAGGGATAATCTTTTTTTTCATTTATAAACTTCCTTTAGTTTCTTCAGAGGGTGATAGAGCATTAATGCCTAAGGCATGAATTTGTTGTTTCATCATGTCGCCTATCGCTTTATAGATAAGTTGATGCCGTTGTACTAACGACTTACCTTCAAAAGCCTCCGCGACAATAGTAACATGATAGTGACCGCCGCCGCTTTTTGCGCCGGCATGGCCTGCATGTGCCGCACTATTATCAATGATTTCCAGCAGTGCCGGTTTAAAAGCGTCATTTAATAATTGTTTAATTGTTTCAGATGTCATTGAGGAAATACCTTTTTAAATGGTTTAACGGTTACTTTAGCATAAACGCCGGCCTCGTTATAGGGATCGCTATCGGCCCATTGTTGAGCGGCTTGCAAATTGTCAAATTCCGCAACGACCAGACTGCCTGTAAAACCGGCGTCACCGGGATTATCACTATCAACTGCCGGATGCGGGCCGGCTAACACCAAGCGTCCTTCACTTTGAAGATCTTGCAGTCTTTTGATATGTGCAGGGCGTGTGGTTAATCTTTGTTGCAAACTATCTTTACTGTCTTCACTGATAATCGCGTATAACACTTTTTATTCCTCGGCATCCGGGATGTATTTATATAAAAAAAGCATTTGTACCACCATAAAAACAACCATCAAACCCGGTGCTATAAACGTTTTAAAAGTGACCCAATCGTCAGTATTGTAATTATACATAACATAAACGTTGATAAAACCAATACTGATAAAGAAAGTAGCCCAGCTAAAATTCAAGCGTTTCCAGATCAATGACGGTAATGTTAAATTACTGGACATCATTCTTTCAATAAAGGTTTTTTGACCTATAAAGTGGCTGCTAAAAAAAGCGATACCAAATAACCATTCGATGATGGAAAACTTCCATTTAAGGTATTGCTCATCATGTAAATAGATGGTTGCACCACCAAATACAACAACCAAACCCAAGGTAATCCATTGCATGGTTTCAACTTTACGGTGTTTGATCCAGGCATAAGCGACCTGAATAATAGTTGCCACAATAACCACAGCGGTCGCTATATAAATATCGTAAAGTTTATAGGCGACAAAAAATAAAATAATCGGAAAAAATTCGAAAAGCTGTTTCATTAGGTTCCAGAGTGCGAGTAATCGGGCTTAATTTTCTAGTGTTCTCCATTTGACCAATTGATCTTGAAGAGGTTAATTTATAGTTTAGTTGATTGGTATTTTTGCTTGGGTAACGATTGGTTTATTTTTATCTTTATCTTATGTTTATAAACTGACCAAATTCAGGTTAGGTAATTGGTGGTTAAGGCCTACTTAAAGCGAAACTTTGGTGTTTTATAACTCAGTTATCTGCAATAAGCACCATTACCGATGTTTATATTGTAGGATTTTTCATCGCTAATGTACATGGTTGAAGTGCTGTTTCTGCTAGAATGTTTAATTTTTGGAGCATTTTAATGGATAAAAAGTCGCAAACCGAATTAGAGGCTGCTACATTCAGACGTTTTGTTAGTCACTTACAACAGCACACTGAGGTTCAAAATATCGATTTGATGATATTAGCAGATTTTTGCAGAAATTGCCTGGCCAAATGGTATACCGCATCTGCGATAGAGCAGGGCATAGCAATGGATTATGAACAGGCCAGGGAAGTTGTTTACGGCATGCCTTATAATGAATGGAAAGATAAATTTCAACAAGAGGCAACACCCGAACAATTGGCTGCTTATAACCAGAAACAACAAGCAAAAGATGATTAGTTTTCACATAGCATGAGGACATAAACATGATTACCATCATTATTGAAGGGCCGGAAAAGTCAGGCAAGAGCCATGCAATCGCACTGACCGGCAAGCATTTAAAGAGTCTCGGCTGTAATGTGAGGATTCAATCTGAGGAAACTCACAATGCCGGCAAGTTGGCGATGACAGATGACGAGCTTCTGGAACGCCTGCGTAAAACGGAGATCATCATTAAGGAAATGCGCACTTCGGCATAGGCTCTGAGATCAGACTTTATTAGGGGTAGGGCGCGCATCGCGCACCTAAAATCGCATCCACTAAGCAGTTTTATTTGCACCAAAATCTATTATTATTTTCTATGTTGTGCCTATTGGGTTTATTTCTCTGGCATGGAAAATAGTGCGCGATGCGCACCCTACCAGCTGACGTCAGACATTACTAATCATGCATCAAGGTAACAATAGACGCTGCTTAATGTTTTTGGCTATTTTTTGATATAGCCTATATATCGGTTGCCCATTTCAATGTGCTTTACAGCGGCTTCTGCATGACTGGTTGCCGAGCCTATATGTCCCAAATTACCGAGTTCATTGGCTTTATTCAGCTCTTTAGCCGCAGCGTCCAAATGGGTTTTTGGCACGCTTTTAGCTTCTTTAGAGGCTGCCATGGTATGTTTCAATGCCGCTTGTGTTTGTTCAAGCAAAAGCGGCGTTTGACCATCAGCACCATTAACTACCGCAGCATTAGCATGTTCCAGCGCTGCTGCGGTATGGTTGTCGGCGAAAACTGGCGTAGTTAGAAGTAATAAACCTGTACTAATAGATATTATTTTTTTCATAATTCTCTCATCATAAAAGATCTAGGTAGGCGACTCATAGTATGCATACCAAGAAAACCACTTGGTTTTTTGTTTACATTTCAATGCATTGTAATTCAGATTAGACACGACTTCACAATAATTTGGGCTCGAGGAGAGGGATTATAAGAATATCCGAAATGGAACCCCACGATTTTAGATCCTATAATAACTTCGCATAATGTATATTATGTTAAATAATAGTGCATTTGCCCAAATAGCCGGATATACCCGTGCAACTACTCAGTCATTAAGCACTAGAACACAGATGACACAGATTTGACTGATAAACACGGATAATAAAAATTTTTGGCCCTATGTGAATAGTAGCGGGTAAATAATAAAAAATATCGATAAACACAAATCTTATACACGCTGAAAACGTTCAAGCCGTCATCCCGGCATGGACTGCCGGGATCCAGTTGCCATGGATGGCATTTGTAATGCATCCACTAACTGATTTTTATAAACGATTAACCTTAAACTGTAGCAATTTAAGTAGGTAGCCCGTATTTTTAATTAAAAATAAAATCCGTTGAAACCCGTATAAATCAGTGTCATCCGTGTTCTATAATCGAAACCTACAAAGACATTTAAGCCAACAGTGCCAATAGCTCTTCGGTCTTTGCTTGCATTAACGCTTCATCACTGCGTGATTCCACATTTAAGCGCACCAACGGTTCGGTATTGGAACACCGTAGATTAAACCGCCAGTTGCCAAATTCCATACTCAAACCATCGGTATAGTCAACAACCTGAGCCTCTTTTTCATAATGTTTTCTAACCACTTCAATGGCTGCTTCAGGCTGCGCTATGGTGCGGTTAATTTCGCCACTGGCAGGAAAAAGCCGCATTCTTTCATCGACCAATTGTGACAGTTTTTTACCGCTTTTACTCATCAGCTCAATCACCAGCAACCAAGGAATCATGCCGCTATCACAGTAAGAAAAATCCCTGAAATAATGATGGGCACTCATCTCACCGCCATAAACCGCATCTTCCAGACGCATTCTTTCTTTGATAAAAGCATGGCCGGTTTTGCTTTGCACCGCTATTCCAGACATACTATTAACGATGTCGATGGTGTTCCAGGTTAAGCGCGGATCGTGCACTATTTTTGAACCCGGATTTTGCTTAAGGAAGGCTTCAGCCAATAAACCCACAATGTAATAACCTTCGATAAATCGGCCGGTTTCATCAAACACAAAACAGCGATCGAAATCGCCATCCCAAGCAATACCCAAATCTGCGCCCTGCTCTTTAATAGCGGCAATGGTACTATCACGATTTTCTATTAACAACGGATTAGGAATTCCGTTGGGGAAATGACCGTCCGGTTCGTGATGTATCTTGATAAATTCCAAAGGTTGCGTCATGGCTTTTTGTAAAGCGGCTTCCAGCCAATCAATGGCATGTCCTGCTGCACCGTTACCTGCATTAACCACCACTTTTAAAGGTTTCAATACCAGTGGATCAATATATCCCAACAAATGTTCAGTATAATCCGCACCGATTGAAATAGCGGTAACAGTGCCACGATGCGCTACCGGTGCCTCGAAGTTATTGGCTTCGGCTAACAGTTTGATATCATTTAGCCCGGTATCGCCACTCACCGGTTTGCTTTGTTCACGTACCAGCTTCATGCCATTGTAATCTTTTGGATTATGACTTGCCGTCACCATAATACCGCCATCCATCGACTTGCCGGCATCCGTGTAAGCAAAAGTGGCATAATAAACTTCTTCAGTACCACACAAGCCAATGTCATAAACATTAACGCCTGCATCTTGCAAACCCTGTATGACCGCATCCGCCATTTCGTTACTGGACAGACGTATGTCACGCCCTACAATCACCCGGTTTGGTTTAATATTCTCGGCGAAAGCCCGACCTATACGGTAGGCAATATCAACATTTAGCTCATCAGGAATGCGGCCACGTATATCGTAGGCTTTAAAACAGCTTAATAATTTAGTCATGTTATTTTATAAAAGTTAATGGGGGTTATGCAGTGCAGCGACGGTATTTTCTTTATTAATACATGTTTTAATGAAAAAATTGTGAAATTTCACATTTTTTTGTAAAAAAACCTATAAGGCTGATTATTTTAACAATATTTGCCTTAAAAAATAGAAAGATAATGTCATAATCACTGTTTTTTAGTGCTTAACAGGATTGTTGTTTTACATGGCCAATTTTAACACCCATTTATCCATCGCTATAGCTGCCAGTATGGGTGCGGCACTCATTGCAGTTAATGTCCATTTGATTGCGACTACCGATATGGCGTGGCTTATTTTTCTGGGGACTTTGGGCGGACTGTTACCGGATATTGATGCCAGCAATTCAAGGCCTGTAAAGCTGTTGTTTACGGTAATTGCTTTAATGGGCGTTGCCGGTGCACTACAAATTTTTAAAGACGATTATGCCCCCTACCCTTTATTAGGGATTGTAGCGGGAACTTACCTGTTTATTCGCTATATCGTATTTGCACTGTT
>CAIUYS010000035.1 GCA_903903365.1 uncultured Methylococcaceae bacterium | reverse complement strand
GGATTAACCACATTAAAGATAAATTGCTTTGCGTCCTTAACCTGATATTGAATAGCCAGACGAACATCGACATAATTTTCATCTTTGGTCAGCATCAGGGCTTCTTTGGGCACTGATCCGGTGACCTGCTCACTGCCACCGCTGCGATAGCCTACTTCGATAAAGCGCTGTTGCTTTACATTAACAATATCAACCCGCTCAATAGGTGCGGGCATGTGCCAATTTAAACCGGACTGGGTAGTGCCAATATATTTGCCAAACCGTGTTTCAACGCCATGATTACCTTCATCAACGATATAAAACCCGCTTAAGCCCCATAAAACGACTGCACCACCGGCAAGAAAACCAAGGCTTTTCATTGACGCGCCTGAAGAGAAGTTTCTAGGCGAACCTTCGTTATCTCCATTACCGCCGCCAAAGAACTTGCCTAATTTTTCTTGCAATGAGCGTATTGCCTCATCTAAATCAGGTGGTCCTTTCTGGTCACCTCGACCACTCCAGGGGTCTTTCTTATCGCCGCCAGGCTCATTCCACGACATACTTATACTCCATATTGGATTACTTGATTAATTTATCCCGCAGGATGTGAGTAATATTCTAACGTAAATCTTTAAAAAAGGCGAAAGGCACAAGGTTCAAGGTGAAAGGTGAAAAGCCCAATATTCACCCCAGTCACCCGTTGTCTTTAGCCTTGTACCTTTATCTTGCGCCTTTAACCTTGTACCTTAACAACCTTTAACCTTGTACCTTAACAACCTTTAACCTTCCACCTCAAAATCTTCAGTTTTCACGTCTTTTAACAATCCCAAATGCTTTACATCAATTTCAATGACTAATTCATTGGCACCTAACTCATCAATATGCTCGTCAATTATTTTTGCGCAAGTAAATAGTTTTGCCCTGATATTGCCTTGATGGGGCTGTAAGTAACAACGTTTTTTAACTTTGGTAACCGAAAACAGCTCCGCCAGAACTTGATAAAGCAGATCAACACCGGCTCCCGTTTCAGCAGATAACCATACCCGAACCGGATTGCCGGTGTCATCCCTGTCGATATGCGGCTGAATGTTATCCAGTAAGTCAATTTTATTAAAAATCTCAATCTGTCTGACTTTATCAGCGCCTATATCATCCAAAACCTGATTGACCTGAACAATAATTTCATCCCTGTCATCGCTACAGGCATCAATAACGTGTAGTAATAAATCAGCTTCACTGGCTTCCTGCAAAGTGGATTTAAATGCCGCGACCAATTCATGCGGTAAATGACGGATAAACCCAACGGTATCAGCCAAGACAATTTCGCTGCTATTAGGCAACTGACAGCTTCGCAAGGTCGGATCTAAAGTAGCAAACAGTTGATCGGCGGTATAAATATCCGCCCCCGTCAACGTGTTGAATAAAGTAGACTTACCCGCATTGGTGTAACCCACCAAAGAAACCGATGAAACTTCGGCTTTTTTTCGTTTGCTACGACCTTGATGCCGCTGTTTATCAACTTTGTCCAAACGCTGCTGAATCTGCTTAATACGCAAACTCAATAGCCGTCTATCGGTTTCCAACTGCGTTTCACCGGGGCCGCGCAGACCAATACCGCCTTTTTGACGCTCCAAATGCGTCCAACCTCTTACCAGTCGGGTTGACAAGTGCTTTAATTGCGCCAGCTCAACCTGTAACTTACCTTCAAAAGATTGTGCCCGTTGGGCAAATATATCCAGAATCAGTCCATTTCTGTCCACAACCCGAACGCCCAAAGCGCCCTCAAGGTTTCTTTCCTGACTGGGTGCAAGCGGGTGATTAAATAAAACAACATCGGCCGCGTAGGTTTCTACCGCGGCTTTAAGCTCTTCAAGCTTGCCTTTGCCGACATAATATTTTGAGTCAGGGCGTTTGCGACTGCCAGTAATGACATAAACAGGATCGGTTCCGGCTGATTTGGCCAATTCTTTTAATTCTAAAAGATCTTCCTGCCCGGAACGAAAAGTTAGGTGAACGAGTACTGCTCGTTCACCCGAGGAATCGGGTCGATCAAACAACAAAATACTCCATCAATGAATCTATAAAAACACTATTCAGCCCGTAGAAATTTCTCACTCGCCACTAACAACTTCGTCATCGCGCATAATTTTTACTGCCTTACTGGGCACTATAGTTGATATGGCATGCTTATAAACCATCTGACTGATCGTATTTTTCAGCATAATGACATACTGATCAAATGAGTCTACTTTTCCTTGTAATTTTATTCCATTAACAAGAAATATTGATACCGGCGTATGTTCCTTTCTAAGCGTATTTAGAAAATTGTCCTGCAAATTTTGACTTTTTGACATCCGATTTCTCCTTATTATTTTAATTTTAATGGCGTTTAAGATAACTGCAATTACAGGCCAATACAAATCTTTATCTATCGAACCGTATCTGCTTTTTTTTATATTTGCATATCTTATCAGAGACGACTTGATTTGCGCCTATTTTATTGCGGTCGTTTTCAATTTAACGATAAGGCGTCGATAATCCTTATCAGCCAACGCATCATTTAAAACAAGCCGTGTTTTTTTATGTCCAGACATCCAAGATTTAGGTTGAGAGCGGTGTTTATAATGTAAAAAGAGTGCAAAGGTTGTAATGACAGTTGATTTCAAAATTTCAATCGAAGCAAAATTACCCCCTTCCGACAACTCCCAACCTAACGATTCCGTATGTTTAATGATGACTGTTTTTGCAGTTAAGCGCCTGCCAGTCAACCCATAATGTAAACCAATTAATACCCATAAACTAATTTTAACCGAAAAAGTCAACGCAGTAGCCATGCTGGCAACCAATGCCAGTGCATGAACAATAATAACCAGCCTTTTTAAGCGTTTGGATGGCTTAATGGCTAACAATAACGTCGCATTAGATGCTTTTGGCATAGCTTAACGATTTAAAATTTATGGGTATAAAGCTCAGGGCGCCCAGTGATCTATTTTTACCTTACACCTTTTAGCCACTCAACCGACAGTTGCTATATAATCAATCACTATTTTAAATCTTTATCCTTTCATCTATGAATCAAAACTGGAAAAACTTTTTACTCAGTCAACAGGCAACGTTTGAAAGTGATACTGATATTACTTTTCCAGTCATTGCGGATGATAATGACAAAGCCATTTACCCGGTTGCGCATTTGGCTGTGTTGACCGTTAGCGGCAAAGATGCGGCCAAATTATTACAGGGACAAGTGACCTGTGATGTTAACGAACTTACCGACACAAAAAGTAGCCTGGGCGCTTTATGCAATCCCAAAGGCAGGGCTATCACCACTTTTTTACTGATTAAAACCGGCGATGCTTTTCTTGTTATTTTACCTGAAGAGCTCTTGGAAACGGTCAAAAAAAGATTGCAAATGTATATTTTAAGATCGGCTGTCACCATAACAGATAGCTCCGATGAGCTCTGTTTAATGGGCTTATCCGCTACCTCCATGCAAGCCGAACCCTTATTTAACACATCACAGCAAGACAACATTAGCGTTAATTTTTCTGGCACACAAAATCGTTATTTGGTTATTGCCGATACCGACAAAGCCATTGCACTGTGGTCAGATCGAGTCGATAACCAGCACTTTAAACCGAAAAATTCAGACCAATGGCGTTATCTGGATATTCTCTCAGGCCTACCTTGGCTGACTACCGAAACATCCGAAGAATTTATTCCACAAATGCTTAATCTGGACCAATTGGGCGGTATCAGCTACAACAAAGGTTGCTATACCGGCCAAGAAATTGTTGCTCGCACGCACTATCTGGGCAAAACCAAAAGAGCGCTATTTCTGGCTGAATGCGAATCGACGGCAATACCGGCACCCAATTCAGCCATCATCGACATTAGCACCGACCCAGAACAAACCATCGGCAAAGTATTACTGGCACAACACGCCCCGATTGCGCCAGAAAGCGCGGTAACTGCCGTTAAAATGCTGATCGTTTTACAGGTTTCTGATAGCGATATTTATAACCTGACCTTAAACGACAGCCATCAAACTAAAATTACTTTAATAAGATGACTACCATGATAAATACTCAAGCAGTTTTACGTTTTCGTCGCATCGGCATAATCACTATTTTTGCGGTTTATGTTGTCATTCTTATGGGTGGCGTTGTCAGGGCATCAGGTGCCGGCATGGGTTGCCCGGACTGGCCAATGTGCTTTGGGCAATGGATACCCCCCACTGAAGAGTCGCAGTTACCCGCTAATTATCATGAAATTTATGCCGAACGCGGTTATGAAAATACCCAGTTTAACCCCTTAAAAACCTGGACTGAATATAGCAATCGGTTAGTCGGCGTGACCATTGGTTTTTTAATTTTTCTAACCGCCTGGTCATCACGTATTTATCTTAAAACCGACAAAACCGTTTTTTATTTATCGTTAAGCAGTTTTTTTCTGGTTGGTTTTCAAGGTTGGTTGGGGTCAAGTGTCGTCGCAAGTAACCTTAAACCGGTCATGATAACCATACACATGCTCTTGGCGTTGGTTATAGTGGCCTTGTTAATTTATACCATTGCCCGCTCGCAACGTGATTCCCTCAGTAAAATTGACACGCATTTGTTGCCTGCCAAGTTTAAAGCCGTTTTAATCGCCGCCATGATAATGACCCTATTGCAAGTCGCCATGGGCACTCAAGTTAGAGAAGCCGTTGATTTTATTGCCCGCGAACACATTGAGCGTCAATACTGGCGCGAAGACTTCCCCATTATTTTTTATATACACCGGTCTTTTTCATCGATCATTCTTTTTACAAATTTGTGGTTAGTCTGGAAAATTTACCAATCTGTTGACAAACAAAACCTGTTATTTCGCACCGGCTTGGCGCTTGCTGGCTTGGTAATCACGGCCATTCTGGCGGGTGTCAGCCTGGACAGACTTGGCGTACCGGCCTTTGTCCAACCCATCCATCTGTTGGTAGCCAGCATGATTTTTGGTGTACAGTTTTTTATTTATAGTTGCCTGAATTACGCGGAGACAAAACCGGATTATATTAAAACATCTATTATTGATTGATTTGATTAATAATTCACCACGAAGACACGAAGGACACGAAGAAAGAAAAACTTCGTGTTCTTCGTGTTCTTCGTGGTGAAAAAAATCTATCACTACCCTAGTTTTTCATCACGCCCAGCACCAATGCAATATGTGCCAACTCAGCCACTGAGGATACGCTGAGTTTACTTCTGATTTGCGTACCATAATTAGCGACTGTTTTGTAACCCAGACAAAGTTCATCGGCAATTTTATGAGCCGTTAAACCTTTTGCCAGCAACAGAAATACGTCAAACTCTCTGGTGGATAATGACTCAATAATGGCTTTATAATCAGTCGGGTTTTCTTCCGGATGCTTACTTAAAAATGCACCGTCATGCCTGACCAATCCTTGCTCTATATAAACTTCGCCTTCGGCTATTTTTTTTATCGCCTCCAGCAAAATTTCAGGATGCGCGTGTTTGGTAATATAACCTTTAGCGCCTGCCTTCATGGCACGATCGACATAAACCCTTTCATCATGCACACTAAAAACCAATACCTTGGCCTGAGGGTCACGATTGCAAATACGCCTGAGTGTTTCCAAGCCACCTATACCCGGCATTGATAAATCCAGCACCATCACATCCGGTTGCTTTTCAAGATACTGTTGACATGCAGCCTCGCCCCGCTCTGCTTCGGCTATTACCTCAATACCTTCATCGGTGGACAATAACATCCGAAAACCGGCACGCACGATGGCATGATCATCCACCAGCATTACTTTTATCCGTTTTTTCATTTTAAGGGAATACTCACACTAATACTCATGCCTTGTTGCGGTTGGGTTTTAATCGTCAATTGACCACCCAGACTGTTGATTCTTTCTCGCATACCCAATAAGCCAAAACCCGATTTAATCCGGTCAGCCGCACACCCCTGCCCATCGTCCGTTACCTGCAAGCTCAGCGCTCTTTGGGTTGTTTCTGTGTGTACCATTTCCAGATTGATAATGACCTGCTTTGCTTGGGCATGACGCACCGTATTGGTTAAACATTCCTGGATAATTCTAAATACCTGAATGCTGATTTTTTGCTCCAGCGTGTCAACTTCATCAGGACACGCCAGGATTAGTGTTAACGCCGGATTTCTTATCGTCCAATGATTTAACAAATCTTCCAGCGTCGCTTTCAGTCCCAGTTCCGTTAATACCAAAGGGTGTAACTGGTGCATCATGGAGCGCACCACCGTCATCAAGTGATCACAAATACTGATAATAGCATCGGTGCTTTGTTTAATGTTGGCATGCGTTTCGGTAGCCACGGATTGAGAGCGCTCAGTCGTCACTGCCATCACTTTAATGGCAGTCAGTGACTGCCCCAATTCGTCATGCAGTTCTTGAGAAAGTCGCTGCCGCTCGTCCTCCTGTATTTCCAGTGAGTGCTGGGTTAAGGCACGATTTTCATGTTGGCTGGCATTCAATTCACCCGCCATATGATTAATGGCTTTGGCAATACTGTCAACTTCCTGAATGGAAAAATCCGGTAACTTTTGCTGGTATTGCCCCGTTTCAATCACTTTTAGTGCATTGACAATCACGGCAATCGATTTAAGTGCCTTGTTAAAAGCCAAATTAACCGCCAAAAAAGTAAACAATGTCACCAGAAAAAGCGAGCTAAAAAAACCGATACTTTCTTGCCAAACTTCTGTTATTTCATCCAACGGATTGGCCTGAATAATCAGCGTCAGTTGTTTACCTCCAAAAGTTGTAATGGGATGTTCCGCTTTACGATGCTGACCTTCGACCAAAGCAACAAACCACTGCGGCGGCTTTTCTTGAAGATTGGGTTGTTGATTTTTACGGACAACATTCATTATTTCACCTGAGGGCTGCTTCAGTTGAATGCTTAAATGTCGGGTTTGGTTCAGTGCATTAAACTGTGGCAACCAATCGGTTTCATTAAACGGCGTGGGTGAAGCTTGTGAAAAACCAAACTTAATCAACTGCACGGCCAGATTAATGGAAGAATCAACTTCCTTGTCCACGGCATTGCGTGCCTGCCAGATAGCTATCGATCCGCCCAGCAACAAAATACACAAGGAAGAAATAAAAATTCGCAGATTGATTTGGTAACGCAAGCTCATGTTTTTTTGATAAATTAGTGCATCATCGGGTTGATGGCTTATAAAAGTACACCATTATTAATCCGCACTCAATTATCCGCTATAGGAAAAATTCTTTTTTTTGGCTACTCAGTTTTTTTTGATCAAAAAACGGTCTTTATTGTTACGATTTCGATGCGAGACAGAAGTATCGCGCCACTTAAATTTCTTCCCAGCCTTCAACTTGCAAAATTAAACCACTGGTGCCCATCTCAACGCCATAGGGGTTTAAAAAAGCATAGGGCGTGGTTGATAACTTGGAATGACACACGTGAGAGCAGGAAAAATAGCCCTCAAGTCATCAGTCGTAAAAAGATAATGCTCGGGGCTGGAACTGAGCCAAGCTTTGCATTAAACGCTGTATAGGTTGCATCAATTTCTACTCATCACTACATTTCACTTATGTGTAATTTAGTAATGAGTTATTTCAATGTTTTTGATTTTAATCCACCTCGGCATGAGCCAACATCTCCTTCAAATAACCAGGGTATGTTTAATAAAGTGCTTTACTCGCTGCACCCAGTGCTCTACCGGCTTTTTTTTGTAATGCCTCATAATATCGTCAACTTTATTAAAGACTTGATCGTGCATGTGAATTCTTTGTGGCATGGTTGTTCTCCTCGTTATAAGAATGTAGTTAATGTGATCGGTAACTGCGCATTTGTCCCACCAACACGCCCTGAATGGTAACTTGCTCGGGATGGTAAGACAGCGCTGTCATGTTGGCATTGGCGGGCAGCAGCAACACTTGCCCGGCGGTCTGCTCAAGGTATTTCAAGGTGGCCT
>CAIUYS010000034.1 GCA_903903365.1 uncultured Methylococcaceae bacterium | reverse complement strand
TGGAAAGCTTCCACTCTGAGTTATACGACAAAAAAATCTATCCCAAAAGAGTTCTGGTTATAAATTTGGAGGAGAAGAATATAATCATTTAGAAAATTTTTGTTAAGAACTGACATCGTAAAATTATAAAAATAACCTAAGCGCAAAAAAGAGAATAATATGTCTGAAAACAAGAATTTGCCACAGAAGAAAGACAGTGCTGAGGTGGCTTTACAGAAAACCACCAGTTTGTTGAGTATTACCAATAAGATTCTGGCGAATAGAGCCAATAGAACGCTGGTGGTGAGTGATGATGCGTGGCTGGATGAGTTGATTGCTTGGGCGGTTGAAAATGATATTCCAGAAAAGAAATTTCCGCGTGACAAACAAGCTATTTTGGCTTTGACTGAGTTGCATTTAGAGCCCATCGAACTCACCAAGCTACCTGAATCTATCGGTAAGCTGACTAATTTGACTAGGTTGAAATTAGTGTCTTGCGAACTCACCGAACTGCCTGAATCTATTGGCAAGCTGACTAATTTGACTGAGTTGCATTTAAGCCTCATCGTACTCACCAAGCTACCTGAATCTATAGGTAAGCTGACTAATTTGACTGAGTTGCATTTAACGTTCATCGAACTCACCAAGCTACCTGAATGGATTGGTAAGCTTACTAATTTGACTGCGTTGTATTTAATTTTGACCGAACTCACCCAACTACCTGAATCTATGGGTAAGCTGACTAATTTGACTACGTTGTCTTTATGTGGCAACCAACTCACCGAATTGCCTGAATCCATAGGCAAGCTGACCAATTTGACTACGTTGAATTTAATGGGCAACCAACTCACCGAATTGCCTGAATCTATTGGTAAGCTAACTAATTTGAAAAATTTATATTTAAGTAATAACCCCATCAAATCCCTATCCGCCCAACACAGCCATCTTAGCCATATCACTAAATTCGACTAAACCGACCCCATGCCCAACACTATTCTAAAACGCCTAGACATCATCAAAAACGCCGTCGCAATGGAGGATGATGAGCTGATTGCCATGCAGGTCGCCAAACTGCAAGATTTGCCGCTGGATGCAAAGGTAACGCAGATTTTGGCACTTATCAGCACTAAGCGTTTCCAGTATGTGATTCAGTTGATTGAGCAGTATAAACACGATAACAGCGGCGTGATGGTGTTTCAAGACCCGCAAATTCAAGGTTTAAAACTGGAATTGAAGCTGTTAGAAAATCGCTTGAATGAGTTGACCGATACCCAAGCGGACTTGGAACGGCAAATTAATGAATTCAATAGCGAGTATATGCAGCGTTTAGGCAGTTTGATTGAAGCTATTTTGAAAAAACGCGCTGAGTTGTTAAGCGATGATCCCGTTGAACAGCAAGAAGCTAAACAGGATTATGAGAACTTTGAACGCAGTTATCAGCAACAAATCAAGGATGCACCGCAGATTTTAACGCCAAAGCTGCAACAGCAACTGAAAGCCGCGTACCGTAAAGCCAGCCGTTTATGTCATCCTGATAAACTCACCGATGATTTTAAAACGCAAGGCACGGAGTTTTTTAAAGCTCTCAGTGAAGCGTATCGCCACCAAGATTTACCCCGTGTTCTGGAGATTTTACACACGCTAGAAACAGGCACGACCTTAAGCACGGTCTCCGATAGCATTTCTGACAAGGTGATTTTACAAAGCAAAATCGCCGCGTTACGGTTACGCATTACTGAATTGGAAGCGGCTGTTATCGCGTTGCAAGCCATTGAAAGCTATGAGTTAATCCAATTAATTGACGATAAAGAGGCGTATTTTGAGCAGTTGAAAACCCAGCTTGAAGCGGAATATGAATGCTTGGTGCAGGAGCTTGAGCAGTTAAAACCCAAAGCGGATGAGGGCGTTTTTTATGAAAGTCATGGTTCAGAAGTAAGCCAACAAGATTGGGAAGTCTATCAAGCCATGCACAAGGAAGATGACGAGGATGAAAGTTATTGGCAGGATGAGTTTTGATGAAGGAAAAAATCAACGCATTTTTTATACTGTGGGGGATTGTCTTAGTTGTTAATCAAGTTTTTATTTTTCATGGGTGTTTTTCACCGTCTTGTTTATTAGCCGCTTTACCGCATACGGGGATTATTGCTTTCTTTTTAGTTAGGGCGGGTCATAAAAATAATGAACAGCCTGCCGATAAAGCCGATTTATCGAGAACAGAAAAACCGCCGATAAGTGAAAAAATAGTTATTCAGCCGCTACCGATTAAAAAGGTAGTGATTGAGAGCGAAAACGATTTTTTTAAACAAAAAGGCGATAAATATGAAAAGTTTGTCGGCAAAAAGTTTGAAGAAAAAGGCGATTTGGTTATTTATAACGGTTTCATTAATGGGTATGCGGATCAAGGCGTTGATATTATCTGTATTTCTATCGCTACAAAAACTATTCATTTAATTCAGTGTAAAAACTGGACGACTATGCGCATGACGCTTGCGCATTTACAAGCGGTTTATCAAAAACTTGAGGATTATAATTTTGATTGTTTTAACCTGTCTGTTGAGGCTATTAATAATCATCAAAACGCTTATGCGGGTAATGTTCGTTTAACGCTGGTTAATACTCAACATAATTTCGCTAAATTTACGGTAAGAAAAACCTTATATCTTGCTTCGGAAAAAGTGGTTGATTTAGAAATTGGACGTTATTTAACGATGATGTCACCGACGATTTTTAAGTACAAAGAGTTGAAAATTGTGATGAAAGTGGGGTTTGAGGCGCAGTCCAGTAGCGCGTAGGGTGTATAAGCGAAGCGCCATACACCGAATTAGAATTGCTACTACCTCATGAAATGTATCACATCGCCGAACGCGGTGCGGGGGTTACAAACCCTATTACGTTTCAAGTATAAAAATCAGTGAGTGGATGCGTTGCGAATGCCATCCATGGCGACTTGATCCCGGCAGTCCATGCCGGGATGACGGCTTGGACGTTTTTAGCGACTGATAAGATTTGTGTTTATCGATATTTTTTATTATTGACCCACTACGCTTCACATAGCACCTAAATAGCGTAAAGCGGACTAAGAAATACGTAAAAAAGTATTTTTTTAGCGGAAAGTCTGAGTTTGATAGCTTGTGTGTAAGGCAAAAACGCTGGATTTTTTATGCGAATTTCTCGAGGACTTAACCAAATACCTTAAGGAATTATGCTAATTGCTTAAGGAGTTAACCAAATACCTTAAGGAATTATGCTAATTGCTTAAGGAGTTAACCAAATACCTT
>CAIUYS010000033.1 GCA_903903365.1 uncultured Methylococcaceae bacterium | reverse complement strand
CATGCAATGGCTTGTCAATCCCGATGAGGAAATTCTCGACTGGAAAGCCGTGTGCGGGAAAACCGCACGCACGGTTTGGAGGGAGGGGAGGTTAATAGCCTTCCCTACCCCTATCAGATTAACATGCCTGGTCAAAAGCCGAGCCATAATGCACCTGCACAAATCACACATATTGCCCAGCACACCAGGCAGACGACCAGGCCCACTGAAAATTGTAGCCGCCCAACCAACCGGTTACATCGACCACTTCACCGATAAAATAAAGCCCCGGCACTTGTTTGCTTTCCATGGTTTTGGAGGAAAGTGCTTCGCAATCTACGCCGCCCACAGTAACCTCGGCAGTACGATAACCTTCAGTACCGCCAGGTTTAATTGTCCAGTTATGTAGCTGATCGGCAATGTTCTGAATTTGGCGGTCAGATAAATCAGGTAACGATAGTGTTAAGACTTCTTCAGGTAATAAACAGCTAACCAGTCGTTTGGGTAAATAGCCGTCCAAAATGGTTTTTAAGGTGTTCTTTAATTTTTGCTGACGTTTTGCTTTAAGCTCTGTTGCCAGATTAAGTGCGGGTAATAAGTCAATCACCACCGACTCGCCTCCGGACAGCCAGTAGGATGAAATTTGTAATACCGCAGGGCCACTTAAGCCACGGTGTGTAAACAATACATTTTCGTTAAAAGTCTGCCGTTTGTTACTGACGCTACAGAGCACAGCAATACCGGATAAAGGAGAAAATTGTTCTTTATCTTCTGGTTGCAAGGTTAAAGGTACCAAGCCTGCGCGAGTTGGTACGACAGGAATGCCAAATTGCTCGGCTATTTTATAGCCAAAGGGTGAGGCACCCATTTTGGGAATGGACAACCCGCCGGTGGCAACCACTAAAGACTGGCTGCTTATATCGCCCTGATTGGTTTTGAGATGAAACCCGTTGGGTAATTTTTGCAGGCTTTCTATGGCAGTATTAAGTTGCACGATTACGCCGACATCCGCACATTCTTTTAATAACATCGTTAAAATGTCTTTTGCGCTGTCGTTGCAAAACAGTTGCCCGTGATCTCTTTCATGGTAAGGGATTTGGTGGCGTGCGATTAATGCCAAAAAATCCCACTGGGTATAACGACTCAGTGCCGACTTACAAAAATGCGGATTATTTGAAATAAAATTATCAGGTTCGATAGAATAGTTGGTAAAATTGCAACGACCGCCACCGGACATCAGGATTTTTTTCCCTGCCTTATTGGCATGATCCAGCACCATGACTTGTCGGCCCCGTTTACCTGCTTCAATAGCGCACATCAAACCCGACGCGCCGGCTCCGATAATGATGACATCGGTTTCAGTCATGACCTACACCTATAAGAAACTGGAAATTATACCTTATTCGCTACTAAAAAATTAAAATGATGACGTTTTTAGACTGGCCATAGGGTAACGACTCAGCTATTAAAAAATAGAACACCGATGACACTGATTTGACTGATAGACACGGATTAAAGATATTTCTTAACCTCGAACCTCATAAAATAACTCCTATAAATTCTCAAGGTATTTTTGTTCTAAATAAAATCCGTTGAAATCCGTCCAATCAGTGTCATCCGTGTTCTATGCATTTGCCGAGCCGAGACTGGACTAAATCGTGTATTGATATTAAATAACCGAAGAAGTTGCACCGATTATCATGACTTAGTCAGTTAATCTTTTGGACAAAAAAATAATAAACCTGTAATCTCACAGGCTAATTGTTATTTTTTTGTATAATCGGACGTTTTAGCGGTTAATATTCACTAATGCAAACACCTTTTAAGACCATAGGTATTATAGGAAAACCCAGTGACCCCAGCATTACTGAGACGTTAACCGGACTTTACAATTACTTGATGCAGCATCAATACGCGGTGTGTGTTGCTGAAAACAGTGTCAGGTTTATTAAAAACCATGCTGTTGAAGCGTATTCCATGGCGGAACTGGGGCAACATTGCGATGTGGTTATCGCGGTGGGCGGGGATGGCACTTTTTTGGCCGCCGCGCGTGCCATTGTGGCCTATGACATCCCTTTAATCGGGATTAACTTGGGACGACTGGGTTTTCTGGTAGATATATCGCCAAACCAACTGCCTGATAGATTGCACCGCCTGCTTCAAGGCCATTACACGGAAGAAAAGCGCTATTTATTGCGAGCCAAAATCATCCGCGACAATCAGGTGATTCACGAAGAAACCGCCGTCAACGAAGTCGCCATTCATCGTTGGGTGACACCCAGCATGATTGAAATTGTGACAAAAATTGATAATGTATTTTTAAATTCACAGCGCTCTGACGGTTTGATTATTTCCACGCCAACCGGCTCAACCGCTTATTCTTTATCCGCAGGAGGGCCGATTTTGTATCCGTCTTTAAACGCTCTGGTATTGGTGCCGCTTAATCCCCATACCTTATCAAACCGGCCTATTGTCATTCACGACTCTGCCGAGATTGAAATCAGCTTTTGCCAAACCAAGCAAATCAATGCGTTGGTTACTTGCGATCATATTGAAATTCCTGACGTTTTAATCAGTGACAAAATTTTGATTAAAAAAGACCCAAAACCTATTAGAATTCTTCATCCTGAAGGTCATGACTATTTTGAAATTCTCCGAAACAAATTAAACTGGAGCAGTGGCTACCACAGCTAATCACTATGCTATTAAACCTAAATATTATTGACCTTGCCGTCGTAAAATCACTCGATCTTGACCTTGAAAAAGGCATGTCGGTTCTTACCGGTGAAACCGGAGCGGGTAAATCTATTTTATTAACCGCTTTAGGCTTGGCGCTGGGTGATCGGGCTGATTCCGGCTACGTTCGACCTGAATGTAAACGCGCCGAAGTTAATCTTGAGTTTGATTTGGCCGATGCGCCGGATGCTCAACAATGGCTGAAAGAAAACGAGCTGGATGACGAGCAACACTGCTTAATCCGGCGCATAGTGAACCAGGATGGTCGCTCAAAAGCTTACATTAACAACCGTCCCGTTACCTTGCAGTTTTTACAGGAGCTGAGTGAAAAGCTGGTTGAAATTCACGGTCAACACGCTCACCTGACCTTACTTAACAGCGATGAGCAACGCCGTTTGCTGGATGCTTATGCAAAAAATCAAAGCCTTCTTGAGCAAGTAAACACCTGCTATAAACAATGGCTGCTTGCCCATAAAGAACTGGCAAGCCTGATTAAAGCCAGCGTAGACCAATCCGAACGCGAAGAATTGCTGAGTTATCAGATTGAAGAATTACAACAATTGGATCTGGCAAGCTTCAGTTATTCGGCTTTATCGGAAGAACACAGCAAAATGGCAAATCTGGGGCAGATTTTATCCACAGGCCAAGCTCAAGTTGACCTGCTTTATGAGGGAGATCCACAATCGGTTAATCAAATGCTGAGCCATAGTGTCAGTGAGTTGACTCATATTGCCCAATTTGCGCCGGAATTAACTGAAATATGCACGCTTTTATCAGAAGCCCAGATTCAAACAGAAGAAGCCGCCATTCAATTACGCCGATTTCTGGAATCCCAAGAAGCCGACCCACAACGCATGGACTGGCTGGAAAACCAGATTGGCGTTATTCAAAGTCTCAGTCGCAAGCATCATGTGACACCGGATGATCTCCCTGAATTGGTCGACAAGCTTGAGGCTGAACTGGATGGACTTACGCACAGCGGCGAACGCATTGAGACCTTAACAGCGGATACTGCGCAATTGCTTGCCCAATACCATCAATTGGCCGCACAATTGTCTGGACAACGGCGTCAAACCGGACAAAAATTACAAAAACAGATTTCGGACATGATAAAAGAACTGGGAATGCCGCAAGGTGAATTTTTGGTTGATATTACCGATTTAGATACCGATGCTCCGAAATTAAACGGCAAAGATAAAATTGAGTTTTTAATCAGTGCCAATCCGGGGCTTCCCCCTAAACCACTGGCTAAAGTCGCTTCGGGAGGAGAATTATCGCGCATTAGTTTAGCCATACAAGTAACGACTTCTAATGATAAAACCACACCCACGCTCATTTTTGATGAAGTGGATTCGGGTATCGGCGGTGGCGTTGCTGAAATTGTCGGGCAAAAGTTACGCAGCTTAAGCCTTAATCGGCAAGTGATGTGTGTTACGCATTTACCGCAAGTTGCGGCACAGGCGCATCACCATCTGTACGTTGAAAAAAATAATAAAACCGACATAACATCGTCCAGTGTCAGGTTGTTGCATGATGATGAACGCATTGAAGAAGTTGCCCGCATGTTGGGCGGCGTTACTATCACGGCCAATACCCTGGCGCATGCCAAGGAGATGTTGTATCAATCAACTTCCGGCATCCTGCTGGAAGGTACAACCACAGGACAATAAACAATGAATCGATTTCCAGCCGAATGGGAAAAACAATCTGCCATTTTAATATCATGGCCACATAAAACAGGCGACTTCAGCAATCGACTTGAATCTGTAGAGCAATCCTACAGCGTTATTGCTGACACGATCACGCAATATCAAAAGCTCATTATCGTCTGTAGAGATGAGAGCCATCAGCAACATATTAAATCGTTAGTCAGTAATCACGATGCTATCGACTTTATCCACGCCACCGTTAATGACATCTGGGTTAGGGATACGGTTTTTCTTAGCGTTGAAAAGGGAGGTGCCATCACCCATCTTAATTTTCTTTTTAATGGCTGGGGTGAAAAATACCAGCATCAAAATGACAATGCACTTAACCACAAACTGTTAAATGCCAAGCCCTTTAAAGGCAAAGCGTATAAGGACATTGATTTTATACTGGAAGGCGGCAGTGTCGAAAGCGACGGCATTGACACTATTTTAACCACGAAACAGTGCCTGTTAAATCCCAATAGAAACATCGGCCTGACACAACAGGAAATAGAACAGCAACTGCTGGAAAATCTGGGTGCTAAACGGGTATTATGGCTGGATCAGGAAAACCTGTCCGGCGATGATACTGATGCCCACATTGATACCCTGGCCCGCTTCTGTTCAGCCAACACCATTGCTTATACCAGTTGCGATGATGCTGATGATATGCACTATACCAGCTTAAAATACATGGAAAGGCAATTACAGGACTTTAGAAACCAGGCAGGCGATCCCTACCATTTAGTCCCCCTGCCCTTGCCAAAACCGATTTATGACGAAGAAGGGCAGCAATTGCCGGCCAATTACGCCAATTTCTTAATCATTAATCGTGCTGTCATGGTGCCGGTTTATGGTGATCCCATGGACGCAGTTGCTCTGCAACGCTTAGCTGAATGCTTTCCCGAGCATGAAATTATTGCAACCCCGTGTCGGCCATTGGTACATCAATATGGCAGCTTGCATTGCATGACGATGCAGATTCCTGAAGGTGTATTGAGTCCTGTTGTTTAAATAACCGGCTACTTAATTTAAATCGGGACGGGTTTAAAAGCCCCGTCCCGCTTGGAGCTTTTATTAGATAAATCCCCCTTGACCCCCTCGCTTTACTCTCCCCCCTTTTTCAAAGGGGAGGTGATAATTACGATGTTATTTGTTTTTCTTCGTGCTCTTCGTGCTCTTCGTGTCTTCGTGGTGAATAAATTTGTTTTTCTTCGTGATCTTCGTGGTGAATAAAAAAACTTACTTTTCCCCTTGAAACTCCGCCAAATACTTCCCATAGCCAGCTGCTGCCATTTCTTCTACAGGAATAAACCGTAACGCTGCCGAGTTAAGGCAATATCTAAGTCCGGTTGGTTTCGGGCCATCAGTAAAAACATGACCCAGATGTGAATTTCCATAACGGCTACGGACTTCGGTACGTGGCAATATCATAAAAAAATCCTTTTTTTCAGCGACATTCTCGGGAACCAGGGGTTTGGAAAAGCTGGGCCAGCCGGTACCGGAATCATATTTATCCCTGGATGAAAACAGCGGTTCACCGGTAACAACATCCACATAAATACCTTCCCGTTTTTCATCCCAATAGGTATTTTTAAACGGCGATTCTGTGGCTTCTTCTTGGGTTACCTTATATTGCAGAGGCGTTAGGGTTTTACGTAAAACATCATCAGACGGTTTGCTGTATTGGCCACTGCTTTTTTCCTGGCTGACTTTTAAATGCAAGTCATCGCCCCAGGTTTTTTCCAGATATTGATCGCGGCCTGATTTAAAACGGTAGTAGTTATATCGGACGGGGTTCTTTTTGTAATAATCCTGATGATAATCTTCAGCGGGATAAAAAGCCTCAAACTTTCTTATTTCAGTAATAACCGGCGCCGTATAACGTCCCGATTTATTTAATACTTGCCGTGACTGTTCCGCTTTTTGTTTTTGTTCTTCGTTATGATAAAAAATCAACGGCCGATAGGGTTCGCCTCTATCAACAAATTGACCGTCATTATCAGTTGGATTAATCATTCTCCAGAACGCATCCAGCAGGGTTTCATAGCTGATCAGGTTAGGGTCATAATAAACCTGAACGCTTTCTACATGACCGGTAGCACCCATTGAAACATCTTCGTAACTCGGATTGGCAACGTGTCCGCCACTAAAGCCTGAAATAACTTCCTTTACGCCTGGCAATTTTTCAAAATCCGATTCCGTACACCAAAAACAGCCACCGGCAAAAGTGGCAATGGACTCGTTGACCGGCTTTACTGTCGCCGTTGTTTCGGCGTAACTGTTACCTGTAAACAGCGCGACAATAAAACTATAGACTAAAAATACACTTGCTCTCATGGCACGCCTTTTTTAAGTGAGTTACGGATTGATGACGTCTGTTTGCCATGGTTTTTTAATGCGAGTGATTATGTTCGTGCTCATGTTCCGGTTCCGGTACATCGGCATGATGATGTTCATCAGTATGCTCATCGCCATGATCATGACCGCCTTCAGTAGCCGGAACCGCCTTAACCGCAACGCCATATTGATAAACCATTAAACCACCCAAATCAGCACCCAGCACCATCAGCACACAAAGCATGGCTGCAAGCAACAAGAACAAAGTGTTAGCGGCACCCCGAATTAGACCGCCACTTTTTATCCGCCATGCCGATAACGCGATGGCTAGAGAAAGGACGGATAAACCAAAATGTTCATGACTCTCCATAATCTCATGTACATTGCCACCGTGTACGACTGAATTGGCGGCCATAAATCCGGCAATGACAGTAAACACGGCAGCGATGCTGCCAACATAAAGAAACCAACCGGCAACAGCACGCCATTGCGGTTTTTTCGTCAACGTACCAATGACATCCAGAATAAAAAAAACGGATAAAAAGGCAATAGGAAAATGCACCAGCAAGGGATGAATATTATCCATACCGGAAATTCCGGGCAATAGTGAAGAAAAAATATCTCCCGGCCCTTGGCTGATGAGGTTCTCGAAAAAAGCCAACAGGCTTGAAACGCTTTCTACAATACCGCCGCCGTGGTCGGCATTACCATGAATCTGAAAAGATAAAAAATTGTTCATTATATTATTTGAGAAATTTTAAAAGGATAATTTACTTTATATTTGAGTAAATGCAAATATTCAGATTAAAGGTTAAAGAGGCGTAGGCCGGAATAAGACCACCCAAGCGTAGCGCGTGGTGGCGTTTCCGGCACACTCGTACCGAGTGCCGGAAACGCTTATTCTCGCTTGCGCTCGAAAAGTCTTATTCCGGCCTACGCCTGAGCAGCAAAATGATTCGCTAAGAGCCAAAAGCCTGTCATTCCGGCAGGGCTGCCGGAATCCAGTCACACGGATGTGAAGCTGTAGTTTGGCATAGACCCTAAATCATGCTGTAACGTTATCGGAAAGTTACGCCTTAGTAAGTAGCCAATCTTTTAATCATGCCGCTTGGCATCAAGCGGTAATTTATCAAAGATGGGGTGTTTACCAACGCCATAGTGTTCGGGGTAATAAACCGCGCCCAGATACAATCCATCCGGCGGCGCAGTTATTCCGCCCAGCTTGCGGCATTTAACGTCTAGCAATTCTTGTGTCCAGTCTACCGGCTGTTTTTCTGAGCCTATCGCCATCAACACCCCGGCGATATTTCTAACCATGTGATGCAAAAAAGCATTGGCAGAAATATCGATAATCACTTTGTCTTCTTCCCGATAGACATCAATAAAATACATGGCCCGAAAAGGACTTTTGGATTGACAGCCTTGCGCCCGAAACGATGAAAAATCATGTTTACCGATTAAGTGTTGTGCAGCTTGATGCATTTTTTCGACATCCAGCGGTGCATGACACCAGGTTACTTGCTTGCGCAATAACGCGGATTTAATCGGTCGATTAAGAATAATATAACGATAAAAACGGGCGATGGCACTGTACCGTGCATGGAAATCACCAACCGCTTCTTTAACCCAGGTAATTCTGACATCATCCGGCAGATTACTATTACCGCCCAGCATCCAGGCATGAAGATCCCGTTCTATGGTGACGTCAAAATGCACCACCTGCTCAAGCGCATGCACACCGGTGTCGGTTCTTCCTGCGCATTGCACCGTAACTGGATGGTTGGCGACTTTTGATAATGCTTGTTCAAGTACCTGCTGAACACTACGTTGATTGGTTTGCCACTGCCACCCTGAAAAACTGCTGCCATCGTATTCAATTCCTAAAACCAAGCGTGTTTTATTCATGAATAAAAACCTTAACCCCGGCATCCACCCGATTAAACAAATCCAGCATATCGGCATTGTTCATGCGGATACAGCCATGTGAATCCGGCTTGCCCGTCATTAATTCATCAGGACAACCGTGGATATAAATGTAACGCCAGGTACTATCGACTTTGCCATAACGGTTTTTGCCCGACTCCAAACCGCCTAACCAGAGAATACGGGTTAAAATCCAGTCACGCCGGGGATTTTGCCTGCCCAGCTCTGGATTATAAACTTCACCTGTTGCTCGCCTGCCAATAAACACCGCATTAAGGGGCTGATCGGCTCCAATTTTTGCCCTGATCCTATGCCAGCCTCCGGGTGTGCATTCACTGCCCATTAGTTCGCCCATTCCATTTTTAGCGGTGGAAACGGAGTAGCATTGCACGTTGTTCCCCGCCACATAAACCGTCAATTGCTGACT
>CAIUYS010000032.1 GCA_903903365.1 uncultured Methylococcaceae bacterium | reverse complement strand
GCTTGAATGGCCTAAAGGCAAAAAAATTCAACTGAGTCGTGAAGCAGGATTAGCACAAGTGCAGTTTTCGGTACGTAAGGAAAAAGACTGGTTTAGTGTTGAAGGCAGTGTACAGATTGATGCTGAGCAGGTTTTGGATATGCAGCGTTTAATGAACTTGTTAAGCAGTTCCTCAGGCCGCTTTCTTAAGTTGGAAGACGGGCAGATTATTGCCTTAACCCAAGAATTACGCCAACGTCTGGATGATTTATCCGGCTTGGGGGATGTGCAAAAAGACAAAGTGCGTTTTCATCCGTTAGCTGCATTGGCGCTGGATGAAATTACCAGCGGCATGACCATCACCGCCAGTAAGCCTTGGAAAGACCAATTGCTGCGACTCAATGAAATGGGCTATTTAAACCCTAAGTTGCCGTCAACCTTGCAAGGTGAATTACGCGATTATCAGCGAGAAGGCTTTCAGTGGATGATGCGTTTGGCACATTGGGGTGCAGGTGCGTGTCTGGCTGATGATATGGGACTGGGTAAAACCGTGCAGGCTTTAGCTCTGATTTTAGCCCGCGCCTCTCAAGGACCGACCTTGATTTTGGCGCCGACCTCTGTCTGTATCAACTGGCTGGAAGAAGCGCAGCGTTTTGCACCGACGCTTAATATTCATCAATTTGGAACCGGTGACAGGCAAGAGATGCTGGACGACGCCGGCCCCTTTGATTTAATTGTTTGCAGTTACGGATTATTACAAACAGAGGCGGATCGTTTAACGCAAAAAAACTGGCATACGCTGGTTGCTGATGAAGCGCAGGCGATTAAAAATGCACTGACCAAACGCTCAAAAGCGGCGATGGCCTTGCAGGCAGATTTTAAATTGATTACCACCGGCACGCCGATAGAAAATCATCTGGGCGAATTATGGAATTTATTTAATTTTATTAATCCGGGCCTGTTGGGTACGTTGCAAAAGTTTAATGAACGCTATGCGCAGGCTATCGAAAATCAACAGGATCATGAAGTTCAGCAACGGCTGAGAAAGTTGTTGCGGCCGTTTATCTTGCGGCGCCTTAAAAATGATGTATTAACCGAATTACCGTCACGGACTGAAGTGACTTTACATGTAGAATTAAGTCCCGGCGAGCGAACCTTCTACGAGGCCTTGCGTCGTAATGCCATGCAAACCATGATGGACGATACCGCGCAACCCGGACACAAACAGTTGAAGATATTGGCGGAGATCATGAAATTGCGCCGCGCCTGTTGTCATCCACGTTTGGTGATGGAAGAAAGTACGCTGGGCAGTTCCAAGTTGCAAGCCTTTGAAGAATTGGTCGATGAATTACTGGACAATCGCCATAAGGCCCTTGTGTTTAGTCAATTTGTCGGACACTTAAAGCTTATCCGTGAATTATTGGATAAAAAAGGGATTCCTTATCATTATCTGGATGGTTCTACTCCGGTTCCTCAGCGTAAAAAAGCGGTTAATTCATTTCAGGCGGGGGAAGGTGATTTGTTTTTAATCAGTCTTAAAGCCGGGGGTACCGGTTTAAATTTAACCGCTGCAGATTATGTGATTCACATGGATCCGTGGTGGAATCCGGCAGTCGAAGATCAGGCCTCTGATCGTGCGCACCGCATGGGCCAAAAACGCCCGGTTACGATTTATCGCCTGGTTGCAAAAGACACCATAGAAGACAAAATTGTTGATCTGCATAAACATAAACGCGATTTGGCCAATAGCTTGCTGGAAGGCGGCGAAGTGAGTGGTAAGATGTCTGTTGAAGATATGATGGCCTTGATTAAGGATATTGATTAGAGGTTAAAGGTTAAAGGCGAAAGGCGAAAGGGTTGCACTGGTTCCCAAGCACCAGCTTGGGTACCCAGAGGGCGAAGCTCTAGCTTCGCAAGACAGGAAGCTAGAGCTTCCAGTACAGAATTCCCAAGCTGGAGAGACTGTGAAAGTATTCAAAATTCGGGTTGAATTTTGATTTCGG
>CAIUYS010000031.1 GCA_903903365.1 uncultured Methylococcaceae bacterium | reverse complement strand
TCGTTCATTGAAAAATAACCATTTTCAAACAACTTATCATGAAGTGTACAAAAGCAGATTGTATTTGATAGTAAACCTCGTGCTTCTGGATGGTCTGCCCAGCGAGCGATGTGACTAGCTACCAAAAGCCCTGGGTCATTCACATCACAAAGCGCACAGCTATCACTATAATTAGATAATGTCTTTTTTCTCAGGGCACTCATACCGCGCCTTATTCTAACAACCGCATCATCGCTTGATGTTACAACATCGGGTAATTCGAGAAATCCTTTTTCAATAGCATTTTCTAAAACGTCATCAGGAAAATCTTCGCTTGATGCATTAATTACTACTTGATTTAATGTGTACAGGCCAGTGCTTGAAAAAAATAAAAATCCTTCATCTCGCAACTCTTGTAAGATCCGGCTTACTGTTTGTGAGGGTGTTTTTCCAACGCTGGCAGTATCAACAATGATTCTCGGCAATTCCTGCTTTAAAAACCGGTTGCGTTCAATTTGAACTGTTGAGTTTTTAGTGGCGTATCTTACCAAGCCAGCCTTAACTGCTTGCTGCCAAGTTAATTGCATGCAAATTTCCTTACTTGTGTGAAACTGAGTAATACTTTTATTGTTTGAATCAATATACCAAAGGATGTAATTTTAGCATCGGCATAAAGCGACCGAGTTAATTCCGTATCGTGATTACTAATCACCACAGAAATGCCACGAGCAATAAGCATTTTAGCGTAATCAGCTAATGCTTGTTGAACGTCTAGTTTGAACCCATCTTTTGTGTAACTGCTAAAATTTGCCGTTGTAGTCAAGGGTGCGTAAGGAGGATCGCAATACACTACCGAACCGATATCCGCCTTTTCCATTATGACTTTGAAGTCTGCAACTTCAAAAACAGCACGCTTGCTCTTTTCGTGGAAATTAAGCATCTCGACACTCAGGAAGGTTGGCTTGGTATACCGACCAAAAGGTACGCTAAACTGACCTTTTGAATTGTAGCGGCATAGCCCGTTAAAACAGTGTCTGTTTAGATAAACGAAAAGCGCCGATTTTCTGGCAAGGTCTGTACAAGCATTGAACTCTGCTTGTAGGTCATAGAATGCTGCCTCGGTGTTGTTTTCTGGTGTAAATAGGGCAGAAGCATAGAGAGCGAAGTCATTTCCGTGCACCTGTACTTGCTTGTAGAGGTGCATTAAATCTGCGATTGTGCCAGCAATCAGATACTCTTCAAAATCAACGTTAAAAAAAACAGTACCCGATCCCGAGAAAGGTTCTATCAATTGTCTTTCAGTAGGTAAAGCCTGCTGGATTCGATTAATTATTTTGTACCTCAAGCGTGACGGGGTTTGCAACCCCGTTACTCATGTTTTACCCTGCATTAAATAAACAGCTAAACATACCTAACGCAAACTTTTTGAATAACATAGCAATCAAACGCTTGGAACGGGGTTGCAAACCCCGTCCCGCGTAGTTGAATTATTGCTATTAATAAGGCACTTGGTTTATAGATTTCTATTTCATCTTTAGCTTTAGCCCGGCACTGCAAAAAAACACTTCATCACAATACTGTCCCATCAGCTGCGCCGCTTTACCGGATAAATCAACAAACTGGCGTGCCAGCGGATTATCGGCAATAACACCCAAGCCCACTTCATTGTGCACCAAAACCATAGCGCACGGCAGTTGTAGCACTGCTTCCAGTTCTTGTAAAATATCCACTTCCGGAATTTGGTAATAGAGTAAATTGTTTAACCACATCGAGACACATTCTATCAATACCGGACGGTGACAGCTTTGGAGTGCTTCAAGCAGTTTGACGGGTTCTTCCAATGTGATAAATAAATCTTTACGGCGCTGTTGATGAATGGTCACCCGAGCTTGTATTTCATCATCAAAAAATTCCGTTGTTGCCAAATAGTAAGGCTTTTCTTTGTTCGCTTGCTCTAAAATGTAAGCTTCTGCCAAGCGGGATTTTCCGCTTTTTATACCGCCTATAAACAGTGTCTTCATGTCAATACGGCACCTATCGCCAATAAACCCAAAACCATCCCATCAATCCGTGTTTTCATCGCTAAGGCTTGGGCTAATACGGTTTTATTAACGGGATTAATAGCTTCACCCAACACCTGTTTATGTTTCAGTTGTCCGTGATAATAAGCATCGCCACCCAAGGCAACCCCCAAAGCCCCTGCCATTGCTGCTATCGGGAAACCGGCATTGGGACTTTCCAGTTTATGACCATCGCGCCATAAGCATTGCCACGCACGGCGTTTATCTTGAGCTAATAAAACAATCAATAACGCCGTGAGTCGTGCGGGTATAAAATTGGCTATATCATCAACAAGGGCGGCGGTTTTTCCAAAATAAAAATAATGCCCTGTTTTATAGGCAATCATGGAATCCATTGTATTGATGGCTTTATAAACCGCAATCCCCGGCAAACCAAACCATACCAAATAAAACAACGGAGCGATAACTCCATCACTGAGGTTTTCGGCCCAGGTTTCCAGTGCCGCTTTATAGATTTCAGTTTCCGTCATGGCTTCAGTGTCGCGACTCACCAGAAAACTCAAGGCATGTTTAGGTTGTTCTGCGGTCAATATTTCTGCAACACTGGCATGTAACATATTCATCGCCAGTCCGGTCGAGGCAAACACAGCCAGCAGTATCAAAGACAACCAGGAAGCCAATCCTTCACTCAGATAAACAAGCGTACTGCTAATCAGCAAGGTCAATACGACCAAGCTGACTACCAACAATGTACCGGGTAAAATTCGGTCTTGGTAAAAACGTTTTTCAAACCACGAAATAAACTCGCCCATCCATACCACCGGATGTTTACAGCGAAATTCACCAAAAACACTGTCAATAAGATAGGCTAAAGCCGCTAATTCAAACGCCATCAATCGCTCTGAAGCGCTTGCAAGATAGAGGCGGTATCCAGATTTTCCGCGACCATATCAGTAAATCCTTGTATTTGCGCTTCACGATAACTTGCATACTCAAAACCCTGATAGTTTGGATTAATGGCCTTAAAATAATCACCCCGAAAAGTATCGTCATCAAAAACACCATGGATATGCGTACCCATAAAACGTCCGCCTTGATAAAACAAGGGATATTTGTTCATGCGTCCACTATGGATTTCATAACCGTTTATGGCCGTGTATGAAAACAGTTGATAATTACCGTGCTGGAGTATTTTAGGGCTTTGGTAGATGACAATATCATCAATAAAACTTAAACCCGTTTCAATAATAGGTTCATCATGTTCTATCGCATCGGGATCGTGCAGGCTTTCGCAGAGCATTTGATAGCCGCCACAAATTCCAAAAACAGGCTTGTTATATTGCTGAAGCTCATTAAACAAACCCTGCTGTTTTAGCCAGTGCAAATCACGGAATACAGTTTTGCTGCCGGGTAGCAAAACCATATCAAAGTTATTCAACGAACGATGGGCATGAATCAATTCTACATAAATCTCGGGATCTGCCATTAAAACATCGAGATCGTTATAATTACTTAAGCCTGGAAAGGCGATAACCCCGACACGAATTTTTACATCGTCCAGACGCTGTTGATAATTGCTTAGGGACTGAGAATCTTCCATATCAATATTTAAAGCCTGAAAAGGCAGTACGCCCAGAACAGGTATACCAAATCGATCCCTGATAATTTTTTCGCC
>CAIUYS010000030.1 GCA_903903365.1 uncultured Methylococcaceae bacterium | reverse complement strand
GCGCCAGGATATTTAAGCTTAATAACGATATTTTTTTTCTCTTCCATAAAATAACCTATATTGTTCGGTAACCCATTAATAGTGGATCACTATTCAGCCGTTAAAAAATAGTACACAAGTGACATGATTTTATTGATAGACACGGATAATGAATATTTTTTAATCTTATGAAAACAGTACCTATAATTAAGTATTGAATCAGTGTTATCCATGCCCTATGATCAAAGCCAACATCTACCGGGTTGTTACTTATAATTAGCTTAAAGATTTGAGGTAACGGGATTGCTCCCGCTCCCCAGATACCCTTTAAACTACGTGATAAACCTCAGCACCTTCTTCAATGAACTGTTTGGATTTTTCATCCATACCTTTCATTAACGCCTCTTGTTCATCTTTAATGCCTTTTGCCGCCGCGTAATCCCGCACATCCTGACTAATTTTCATTGAGCAGAAATGCGGGCCGCACATTGAACAAAAATGGGCGATTTTCGCCGATTCTTTAGGCAGGGTTTCATCATGAAACTCACGCGCTTTTTCGGGGTCAAGACCAATATTGAACTGATCGTCCCAACGAAATTCAAAACGAGCTTTGGACATCGCGTTGTCCCGCGCTTGTGCGCCGGGATGGCCTTTTGCCAGGTCAGCAGCATGAGCGGCAATTTTGTAAGTGACAATGCCTTCACGGACGTCTTGCTTGTTCGGTAGACCCAAATGCTCTTTTTGGGTGACGTAACAGAGCATCGCACAACCGTACCAGCCAATATTCGCAGCACCAATAGCCGATGTGATATGGTCATAACCGGGAGCAATATCAGTAGTCAGTGGCCCCAAGGTATAGAAAGGGGCTTCTCCACATTCTTCCAGTTGCTTTTCCATGTTGACTTTAATCATGTGCAAAGGGACATGTCCAGGCCCTTCAATCATGGTTTGAACATCGTGCTTCCAAGCAATTTTTGTCAGCTCACCCAGCGTTTCCAATTCACCAAATTGTGCCTCGTCATTGGCATCATAAATTGAACCGGGACGTAAACCGTCACCCAATGAAAAAGATACATCATAAGCTTTCATGATTTCGCAGATTTCTTCAAAATGCGTATATAAAAAGCTTTCTGTATGATGCGCCAGACACCATTTAGCCATAATGGAGCCACCGCGGGAAACGATACCTGTCATGCGTTTTGCGGTTAAAGGCACATGGTGCAAGCGCACTCCCGCATGAATAGTAAAATAATCTACGCCCTGCTCCGCCTGCTCAATCAAGGTGTCGCGGAAGATTTCCCAGGTCAGGTCTTCCGCTTTGCCATTTACTTTTTCCAATGCTTGGTAAATAGGCACTGTGCCGATAGGTACGGGTGAGTTACGCAGAATCCATTCACGGGTCTCATGAATATTTTTACCTGTCGATAAATCCATAATGGTATCGCCGCCCCAACGTATGCCCCAAAGCATTTTTTCTACTTCTTCATCAATGGATGAAGTCACGGCAGAGTTGCCTAAATTACCATTAATTTTTACCAGGAAGTTACGACCGATAATCATCGGTTCCAATTCCGGATGATTGATATTGGCCGGAATTATGGCACGACCTCTAGCCACTTCATCACGGACAAATTCAGCAGTGATCGCTTCAGGTATTGAGGCACCGAAAGAATCACCGGGGTGTTGGCCTTTCCACAAATCGCGCATTTCTTCCATTTTCTGGTTTTCACGAATCGCGATAAATTCCATTTCGGGCGTAATAATACCCAGGCGGGCATAATGCATTTGCGATACATTGGCGCCCGCTTTGGCACGACGTGGCTTACGAATATGTTCGAAACGCAAATCAGCGGTAGCCGGATCTTCAAGACGCTGACGACCAAATTCCGAACTGGGGCCGGTCAATTCTTCAGTATCATTTCTTTCTTCAATCCAGGCTGACCGGATTGAACCCAATCCTTTTTTTAAATCGACCTCAACATTGGGGTCGGTATAAACGCCTGAGGTATCGTAAACATAGAGCGGTCCGTTTTTTTCTACAGCGCCAAAGTGAACCGGCGTATCAGACAAGTTAATTTTACGCATAGGCACTTGTATGTCAGGCCGACTGCCTTGCACATAGATTTTTTCGGATGCGGGGTAAGAATCAATTTTTACATTACTCGTGGTTGTAGTCTCGGTAACGTCTTTCAGAACAGCGCTCATGCTTATCTCCAATAACAATAAAACAAGACGCAGGGAAGTGGGGGCTTTCCTACGCCGGTATTAACCGGGGTCAGGTTCAAAGGGTTTCTCTCAGCCTTCCGTTTCTGCGCAATGCGTGGAAACGAAAAAGCACCCCTAGCCTTTACGGATGTTGCACTAAGTTAAAGGATTATGCGCCGGATTGCAAGCTTAGTCAGTATCATAATGACTGCAAACGCCTTATAAAACAAATGGTTTTAACCAGACACATCACCCCCAGCCTAAAGATGCCCAAGCTTAACAATCAATGATTTACAGCTAATAATGGAGATAATTTTAGGTTTTTTGAGGCATTTTTTATATCATATGCAGTCGAATGTGGTTGATTATTGGTAAGCAAAAAAATATTAAGGTGATATCCAAGAATGACTATACCTGAATGGCGTAGGATTTTTGTTCATTTTTAAGGCGTAAAAATTAGGAGCACAGCGAGCTACGTAACTATTTTTACAACGCAAAAAATGGGCAAAAAGACCGGCAAGTTTGGTATATTCTTCTCAGGAAATCACCTAAGTTAATTTTTGCCCCGCTCATGCACTATACATAAAATAATTAGTAGGATGGTTTGTGAAAATTTCTGTTGTTGTTCCTGTTCATAATGAAGCTGACAATATTGTCTCTTTGATTCAAGAGATTGATAATGCGATGAGTATTGCTGACGCTTATGAAATTATTTATATTGATGACGGGAGTAACGACCGGACAGCGGCCGTTTTAAATCAGGCGCTTCAAGACTTTAAAGCACTGCGGGTCATTCGGCATGAACAAAGTTGTGGGCAAAGTACCGCTATCAATACCGGTGTTAAAGCGGCAAACTATCCATGGATTGCAACACTGGATGGTGACGGTCAAAATGATCCCGCCGACATTCCCCGTTTGTATGAAGTCTTAATGCGGAAAAGGGAAACGACTGACAATTTATGGATGGTGGCCGGATGGCGAAATAAACGTTATGACTCGGCATGGCGACTTTTTTCATCCAAAGTTGCTAATGGAGTACGTGCTGGATTGCTGGGCGATAATACACCCGATACCGGCTGCGGCTTAAAGGTATTTTCAAGGGATCGCTTTCTGGGATTGCCTTACTTTGATCACATGCATCGCTTTTTACCGGCCTTAATTTTAAGAGCAGGCGGCCAAGTGATTTCTGAACCGGTTAATCATAGATCCAGAACGAGCGGTCAATCTAAATACGGTACTTTAGATCGCCTTTGGGCGGGAATTATTGATTTGGCTGGGGTTATTTGGTTACAAAGACGTGCCAAACTCCCCGTGATTAAAGAAGTTGAAGGCGATTAATAGGGTTCGCTTTAGATTTAAGGGGTAAAGCTTTGGCATCCTTCATAGAAGCCCAAAAGTAGCTGACACTTTGTTAAAGAT
>CAIUYS010000029.1 GCA_903903365.1 uncultured Methylococcaceae bacterium | reverse complement strand
TGATCCCGATTCATCAAGATTTATAGCCGGTATGAAAGAAGATATCACTGAAATGGGTATCATTCTAAAGCAGACTATCGAGTTGGCTTGTGCAAATCTTGATACCACTGAAGCTTGGGTGCAAGGTGATATCAATCAATTATTGTCGGCTGTGCAAAGCAAATATCAGCGTGCGGGCGTTTCCTTGCAGTTGGATTTGGCAGCTATGCCAATGGTGCGCTTTAAAACACTGGCGTTGACTCGGCTACTTTATAATCTGGTTGATAATGGCCTGCAGCATGATGCTGAAGGCCAGGTTACTCTGATTTCCCGTATGGAGTCAGACATGCCGGCTATCGCGGTTATCAATACGGGAGCTGACGTTTGTGCAAAAGACGAGTCTGTTAGGGGGGTATTTATTGCGAATTGCCTTACTGAAAGAGGAATCAGTGATGGTTACGGACTGGGGCTTTTAATTGTTCAGCGAATTGCCAACATGCATGGCGCAACAGTAACAAGCAGCGAAACGCCCTGTAAGGGGGGTCGTGAGGTTGTTATTAGTTTTACGACGCATATAGATACGGAATCAAGTATTAATAATCGGTCAATATTTTAAAAGACTATCACCACGAAGACACGAAGAAAAATTTTAGGTGTTCTTCGTAGATACGGGTTAGGCGCTAGCCGTAACCCGACGCGACTGTAGGGGCAATCTCTTGCGGTTGCCCCGCCAACATCGTGGCATCAAAGGGTAGGTGTAAAGCATGACCCTACGAAGGCAGAGCCTGACCTATCACTCAAGAAAATCCTCAAGTTGTTGCAGGGTCACGGACTGTTGTGCGGCCAGGGCTTTGTCTTGAGGGGTGTTGTAACCCCATAATGCAAAAATCAGCTTAACGCTTTTAAGTTCTGTGTTGTTTAATACATTTAACAGGGTCGGCAGGCGGTCTTCAACAAAATGAAGGGTGTCGTTTGGATGGGTTTTTAATAAGGTCTTTAATACTTCCATTTTGTTCATGTTCCGATCCAGCCCAAAAATCTGCTCGTCGGCGAGTTCAATGGCATTGGCTTTCAGGATTTGTTTAACAAAACGCTCCTGTTTGGTGGTGACAATATACCAGGTTGATTGATTGCCCAGCAATTGCAGCTTTGTTGCTACGTTAGCGAATAACGGGTTCATGTTGACCCAGTCTGCCAAGTCGTTTTCGATCCAGGTATCACGGGTTTCCCCAAACAGTTTTTTTAGCTCATCTACCGTGATTTGAGCCTCGCTTAACAAGCGTTGGATTTTGTCGCCATAGTCGTTGCAAATGGCTTCAATGGATTCCTCCAGATAGAGTAAACGCATAGCCAATATGGCTTCGTAGCCCGTTTCTATCATCGGTCTTATTAACCTGAATTGTTCAATTATCGCCTGAGGAGCCGCTGTAGGCATATCGCCCCAGAGTGTACCCGCCGCTTTCCAGCCGGTTATTGCAGTTTCTACCGCGCTGTCACAGATGACGCCGTCAAAATCAAGCGCATAAATAGTTGAGTGAGTCATTTTTGTGTTCATTTAAAGTTAAGGTGATTGGCGCATTGTAACCGGCTAATAGGGTAGATATAAATCAACCCGTTATCGATTGCGCTGAGGGTGAGTTTTCGTTCAAAAATTCGGTGAGTTTATTACTGTCGGACTCAATGAGTTTTTCTTTTTCTAACCGGCTTAATTTTTTTAGGTTTATTTCGCGTTTCGTTGCGGAACTGCGGTTATGACCAGATTCAACGAAAACCAGTTGTTTGGGTTGCCTCCCTCGAAAATATTTTGCGCCTTGTCCTGTTTCATGTTGCTTGAAGCGTCTGGAGACATCAAGAGAGATTCCCGTGTATAGCGTGTTGTCGGTACAGAGAATAATATACACAGACCAGATCATAAGGGCTTACTCTCTAAAAAAATTGGTTTGTCCACGAAAAGCACGAAAGCTACGAAAAAAAACGCGGGGTGGAGTAAAACCGCTTTAGCTGTTTTGCAGGCAATAGCTAAAGCGATTGCACTCCCGTTTTTTAAACAACTTGCGCTTAACTTAATGACATTGGAG
>CAIUYS010000028.1 GCA_903903365.1 uncultured Methylococcaceae bacterium | reverse complement strand
GAATTGCAAGTCTTTTTTGTTTAATTTATAAATAATTCATAGCCACTTATTTTGGTAACTGTCACCCTATTTTCTATAATACAAAGAAAAGCTTCACTTCACTCTTTAGAGAGCTGTTGGTCTGAGCATTTCCTGGTTACCCTTGGATTTAAGGGGAGTACTCATGTTTAATCTGTAAATCTGTGGCGGTTTATTTATTGGTACATCTTATTATTTACAAATGAACAGCCAGCCAAATAGTGTTGAAATCAGGAAGTGTCCATTCAACCCTGTGCTTTGTATGTGCAGGGATTAAAAGATAATCTCCCGGAAGCAACTTTACTAACCTCTGGTTTTTCTCAAAAAGTAGTGTGGCCTGTCCCTGAAGCAGTATTACCCACTCATCCTCCGTTTGATCATACCATTGCCCGGTCGACGTAACATGACCCTTGGAGATAATGCGCTCAATAACGATGTTCTCCTTTTTGAGAAGACATTCAACTATTTCTTCCGGTAATTGCTCTGGAATTTCAGAAAAAATATTATCGGAAACAGATGGTTTTATAGGGTTCATTTTGGCTGGTTGGGAATATATTATTGGAAATAAAAGGGTAACAATATAGAAATTATCAAAAATAAATTATTCTTTGTGTAGTCACTGATCAGAAAAAGCAGCGTTATTGTATAATGGTTTTTTATTAATACTGTAACCTGTCTATTTAGGTACCCGATTTTAGATACTTTAGGGAGAAAGAGAATCTTTAACGCATTAACGAATTCATTTGAGTCTGCTTTACCAAAAACGGTTGCCGTTATTGGTGGCGGGCCAGCTGGTTTAATGGCAGCAGAAGTTTTAATTGGAGTCGGTATAAAGGTTGATCTTTATGACGCCATGCCTTCTGTGGGGCGTAAATTTTTGATGGCGGGTAAAGGTGGAATGAATATTTCTCACGCAGAGCCGTTCGATAAATTTTTGTCCCGCTATTGTGCTGGCCGTACTAATATTAAGCCATTGCTTGATAAATTTACACCCCAAGCTCTACGTGATTGGGTAAAGGGTCTCGGCATTGAGACTTTTATCGGTTCATCAGGTCGAGTGTTCCCTGTTGACATGAAAGCTGCGCCTTTATTACGGGCATGGCTACACAGGTTGCGTGTTGCCGGTGTTAATATTCATGTACGTCATCAATGGTTAGGCTGGTTTGACGGCAATAATACGGTACTTAAATTTACAACGCCGGACGGCCAGCACAAAATAAAAGTCGATGCTGTCGTGCTTGCGCTGGGCGGAGGTAGTTGGGCGCGACTGGGTTCTACCGGAGCTTGGGTGCCGGTACTTGCACAGCGAGGTGTGTTGGTTAATCCCTTAAAGCCTTCAAACTGTGGCTTTGATGTGTCTTGGAGCGAGTATTTTCGCAGCCGTTTTTCTGGACAGCCGTTAAAATCATTGTGCGTTTCTTTTAGCAATGCTGAAGGCGTTAACGTTCGTCAGCAAGGTGAATTAGTAATCACTGAAAATGGCGTTGAGGGTGGACTAATTTATAGTCTTTCCGCTTTATTACGAGAAGAGATAATTGCAAAAGGATTTGCAGTTATTCATCTTGACTTGCTTCCCGATAAAGAATTGCCGTTGATTATTGACAAGATGTCGCAAACTCAAAGTAAAGATTCTATAGCCAATAAACTTCGTAAACGGGTTGGCATTGAAGGCGTAAAAGCCGGATTACTTAGAGAAATAGTATCGGCTTCAGATTTTGATAACGCGAGTCGGCTGTGTTCAGTCATTAAAGCGTTACCGCTTAAACTGATTGCCGCAAGACCACTTGATGAAGCGATCAGTAGTGCGGGTGGGGTTGCTTTTGAGGCGCTTGATGAGCATTTAATGATACGTTCCATGCCGGGGGTTTTCTGTGCAGGTGAAATGTTGGACTGGGAGGCACCTACTGGCGGTTATCTTTTAACAGCCTGTTTTGCAACGGGGCGAGCCGCTGGTTTGGGGGTGTTGAACCATCTGGAATGTGTGGAGGACTCTAAATTAAGTACAGAATTATCAACACATTGAAGCTATTCATTGTGACTTACTATCATAAATACACAGCATAATATGAGCGAGCGAATGACTGTATTAAAGCCAAATGTTTCAAATTTTCTCCAGTATAGCAGGTAAAGGACGACCATGAAAACTCCTAAAAGTCTTGAACCCTTGGTGCGCGATGGTCTTGTCGATGAAGTTATCAGGCCATTAAAAAGTGGCAAGGAAGCG